>JANPNT010000620.1:0-2898 GCA_031427655.1 Burkholderiales bacterium | reverse complement strand
CGTCTCGCACTCATCCAGTGGCTCGGTCAGGCGGATGACATCGTTGCGCCCTTCGGCCAGGAACAACGGCACGATGCCCACGCCCAGTCCCAGAGCCACCAGCTCCAGCACGGACAGGATGCTGTTGACCCGATAGCGCGGGGCCGCCTTTGGGAAATGGCGTTTACGCCAGAGTACTGAAGGGTGTTCGGGCAGCGCGTCGTCGGGCGCGATCCAGTCAGACTTGCCGGCCTCGACATCGGTGAACTTACGAACGCCGCCCTTCTTGGCTGCATACAACGCAACCCGGATCGCGCCGATGTGCTTGCCCACCAAGTGCTGCGGTGGGCGCTTGGTGGCGCGAACGGCGATGTCGGCATCGCGCCGCGTCAGGCTGGCCAGTTCGTTGCCGGTATGCAGCTCATAGCTCAGCAGCGGGTGAACGGCGTGCAGGCTGCGCAGGGCGGGTGCGACCAGGCCATGCAGGACGGTGTCGGTCGTCGTGATGCGCACCGTGCCCGAGACCTGTGCTGGTGCTGCCTCGGCGGATGAGCGTGCCGCTTCGAGTGCCACCTCCACATGCTCGGCGTGCTCGGCCAGCTCGGTGGCAAGCTCGTTTGCGAGGTAGCCCGAACGTGTTCGCTCGAACAGCGCTCGCCCCAACCCGCGCTCGATGCGTTGCAGCGATCGGAACACGGTGGAGGCATCGATTCCGAGGCGCTCTCCAGCTGTGGCCAGGGTTCCACCGCGCACCAACGCGAGTGTCACCTCCAAATCTCCGGGGGTCATTTTGTATTGCGTCTTCGCAATCATTGTTTGCCTCACAGCCTATTCCGGATTCCGCATTGCAATCATACAGTTCTGACACCCACCAACCCTTTGGAGTCACACCATGAACCCTTCCGTCTCTTCCTCCACCCAACTTGGAATCACAGTCCTTCGCGTAAGCCTCGGCGCCATGTGGATCTCACACGCGCTGCTCAAGCTCCTGGTCTTCACCTTGCCAGGCACCGCGCAGTACTTCGCGACCATCGGCTTGCCGGGCTTTCTGGCCTATCCGGTGTTTGCAGCCGAACTGCTGGGCGGCATTGCTTTGCTTCTAGGCATCTACGCACGGCAGGCGGCCCTGGCCTTGGTGCCGGTGATGACCGTGGCGGCCTGGGTGCATTTGCCCAACGGCTGGGTTCACACCAGCACGGGCGGTGGTTGGGAGTACCCGGTGTTCCTGATTGCCGCGTCCGTCTCGCTGTGGCTGCTTGGCGACGGCGCCGCTGCCATCAAGCGCAGCTCGCTGCTGGTTCCTCACTTTCGTGCCGCTTGAGCCGGCAAGGGCTTGCTCAATCCTTCAACCTCTAGGAAGAACATCATGAAGCTTTACTTCTCTCCCGGCGCGTGCTCGCTCGCCGTCCACATTGCCCTGCGCGAGATCGGCGTCACGTTCGACGGTGTGCCCGTCGACCTGGCCAAACACACCACCGCCGACGGCGCAGACTTCCACGCCATCTCACCTCGCGGCTACGTGCCGCTGCTGCAGTTGGACGACGGCTCTCGTCACACCGAGGTTGCGTCGCTGCTGCAGTACGTCGCTGACCTCGACCCGGCCCAGGCCTTGATCGGCGCCACGGGGTCGGCCCGCCGACTGGCCGTGGTCGAGTGGCTGACATTCGTCAGCACCGAACTGCACAAGACCTTCAGCCCCTGGCTGTGGCACAAGGAGACGGCCGATTCGACCCGGCAGGCCGTCAATGACAAGCTGGCCACGCGGTTTGCCGAACTCGATGCGCTGCTATCAACGCAGGACTACTTGGTCGGCGAGTACAGCGTGGCCGATGCGTATGCCTTCACCATCGTCAACTGGGCCAACTTCTTGGCGCTGCCGTTGACACCGTACCCGTACCTGAAGACTTACCTGGGGCGGGTTTCTGCGCGGCCGCGCGTTCAGAAAGCGTTGCGGGCTGAGGGGCTGGTCAAGTGAGCGCGCCCCTCGTACTGGTGTCGCACGTGTTGTGCCCGTACGTGCAGCGAGCAGCCATCGTGTTAGCCGAAAAAGGCGTGCCGTTCGAGCGCCGCGACATCGATCTGGCAAACAAGCCAGACTGGTTCTTGAAGGTCTCGCCGCTGGGCAAAACACCGGTGCTGCTGGTGGGTGACGAGGCCATCTTCGAATCTGCAGTGATCTGCGAGTACCTTGAGGAGACCGCGCTGCCACGCCTGCACCCAGCCAACGCGCTGCAGCGAGCGCAGCATCGGTCGTGGATGGAGTTCGGCTCGGCGCTGCTGAACCTGATTGGGGCGTTCTACAACGCCGCAGACGAGCCGGCTTTGGTTGCGCGAGCCGCAGAAATTCGCGCCCGCCTCGCGCAGATCGAGGTTGCTCTTGGCGAGGGGCCGTACTTCGCTGGCGAGTCCTTCAGCATCGTCGACGCGGTCTTCGGGCCGGTGTTCCGATACTTCGATGTCTTCGATGCGATCGGCGACTCTGGTTTCTGGGACGGTTTGCCGAACGTGCAGCGCTGGCGACGAGCGCTGACGACGAGGCCGTCGGTGGCCGGGGCAGTGCGCGCCGACTACCCGGACCTTCTTAGCGGGTTCTTGTTGGCGCGCCGTTCTGCGCTGTCACAACGAATGGCACCGGTGGGCGCACCGGCGTGACCCGCCAAACACCTGGGCGGCCCAAAAGGACTCTACCGTGGCCAGTTCCCAGCAGCACGTGAGATGTGCGTTCGCACCGCGGTGAGCCGTCGGCACTAGGCAAGCCACGGCATCACGCCGGGTGTCCGGTATTGGGGCGCACCGCGTATGTCGGCTGATGGCCGGAAGCGGCTCTACGGATCGACCGAGCATGTGACCACGCTCGAACCGACACCCGGCGGCAAACCGCCGGCTGCGGTTCAGCTAGGCGATGCGTTGTGCTCAACG
>JANPNT010000619.1:0-4465 GCA_031427655.1 Burkholderiales bacterium | reverse complement strand
CGGATGTGCTGCTTTGCGATGAGCCCACGGGTGCGCTCGATTACGTCACCGGCAAGCTGGTGCTGGAGGTAATTGCCAAGATCAACGTCGAGTTGGGTACCACGGCGGTGGTGATCACACACAACGCGGCCATTGCGGGCATGGCCGACCGCGTGATTTACCTTGGCGACGGGCGCATCCAAAAGGTCGAGATGAACGCGCACAAGATCACCCCGTCGGAGTTGAGATGGTGAAGACGATGGGCAAGCGTCTTTCCAATCGCCTTCCAACGCGACCGCCGCGGAACTGGCTTTGCCAGGCCGCTGGCGTTGCGCCCGTGAGGGGCAGCGGCGCAGCCGCTTCGGAGGTGGGCCCATGAAGGCACTCGACCGCAAATTGCTGCGCGATCTGCGTTTGATGTGGAGCCAGGTGCTGACGATTGCCTTGGTGGTGGCCAGCGGCGTGGGCGGCTTCATCACCACTTTGTCGGCGGTCGATTCGCTCGCGGTGGCGCGTGACCGCTTCTACGCCAGTGGCCACTTTGCCGATGTGTTTGCCAGCGTCAAGCGTGCGCCAAACTCGTTGGTGGAAACCTTGCTCAGCATTCCGGGTGTGGCCGATGTGCAAACCACGATTGAGCAGATCGTGCGCATCGAGCTGCCCGGCGTGGCCGACCCGGTGATTGGCCAACTCATCGGTGTTGACCGACAAGTGCCGTCGCGCATGAACCTGGTGACGCTGCGCAACGGTCTTGCGCTGGAAGCGGCCATTGAAGGCACGCGGCCGTCTGATCAAGCCATCCCGGCGATGGTGTCGGCCGCCTTTGCCGATGCGCGCGGCTTGCGCCCGGGGGCGCGTCTTTCAGCCCTCATCAACGGCAAACACCGCACGCTGCAAATCACCGGCATTGCCTTGTCGCCCGAGTTCATTTTTGCGGGCTTGCAAGGCGTGCCCGATCTGCGCGGCTTCGGCGTTTTTTGGGTGCCGCACGATGTGCTGGCAGCGGCTTACGACATGGACGGTGCCTTCAATCGTGTGGCCCTCAAGCTGGCACCGGGCGCTTCAGAAAACGCGGTGGTAGATGCGGTGTCTGCGCGGCTGACGCGCTACGGCTCGCGCGAAGCGCATGGTCGCAAAGACCAAGCGTCACACGCCATTCTGGACAGCGAGATCAAGCAGCAGCGCGTGCTGGGCACCTTGGTGCCGTCGATCTTTCTTGGCGTGGCCGCGTTTTTGTTGAACGTGGTGGTGTCGCGCCTGGTGGCCACTCAGCGTGAACAAATTGCGGCCCTCAAAGCGCTGGGCTATGAGAACCGCAGCATTGGCGCGCACTACCTCAAGCTGGTGCTGGTGATCGTGGCGCTGGGCTTGCTGATGGGCGCGTTGCTGGGCGATGTGCTGGGCACTTTGTTCTTGCGCCTGTATGCGCAGTCGTTTCACTTCCCCAGCTTTGAGCACCGCATGGCACCCATGCTGCTGGTGGTGAGCTTTGGCGTCACGGTGCTCACTGCGGTGCTTGGCACGCTGAATGCGATTGTGGCCACCGTGCGGCTGGCACCCGCCGAAGCCATGCGGCCGCAGGCCCCTGGCCGCTACCGGCGTACGCTGGTCGAGCGGCTGGGCATCACGGGCCTGTCGCCCGCGCTGCGCATGATCTTGCGCAACATGGAGCGGCGGCCGGTGCGCACCGCCTTGTCGGTGGGCGGCGTGGCGGCGTCGGTGTCGATTGTGGTGATGGGCAATTTTTTCAGTGACGCCATCAACTACGTGGTGGACGCGCAGTTCAACGTGGCGCTGCGCAGCGACGTGGTGGTGTGGATGCCCGAGGCCGTGAACGACAGCGCCCGGCATGAAGTGGCGCGCCTGAACGGTGTGACGGCGGTTGAATCGGAGCGCGATGTGGCGGTGCGTTTTGTGAACGGACACCTCAGCCAGCGCGGTGCCATTCAAGGCATGGAGCGGCGTGCCAGCCTGCGCCGCATCGTGGACCTGGACAAGCGCGTGCCCAACCAACTGGACGGCGACGGCTTGGTCATGACCGATCGCTTGGCCGAAAAGCTGGACCTGCGCGTGGGCCAAATCGTGCGCGTGGAAGTGCTGGAAGGCGCACAGCGCAGCTTGGCCGTGCCGCTGACCGCCACGGTGCGCGAAATGATGGGCTTGAACGCCTACATGGAGCGCCGCGCGCTGAACCGGCTGCTGCAAGAAAGCGATTTGTCTACCCAGTTTGCGGTGGCCGTTGAGCGCGGCCGAGAACCCGAACTGCTGGAGGCCACCAAAAAAATGCCGCGCGTCATTGGCTTGTTCAGCAAGGCCACGGTGCTGCGCAACATGCAAGAAGTCAGCGCACGCAATATCAAGATCATGAGCACGGTGCTCACGCTGTTTGCCACGGTGATTGCTGTGGGCGTGGTCTACAACAACGCCCGCATTTCTCTGGCCGAGCGCACCTGGGAGTTGGCCAGCTTGCGTGTGCTGGGCTTTACGCGCGCCGAAGTGTCGGGGCTGCTGCTGGGCGAAATGGCCATCGGCATTGCGCTGGCCTTGCCGCTGGGCATGGCCATGGGTTACGGCGTGGTGCAGTTGGTAAGCCAGCTGGTGGCGTCTGATCAATTTTTGTTTCCGGCCGTTATCAGTGCGGCCACCTACGCGTGGGCTGGAGTGGTGATTTTGGCGGCAGCAGCCGCCAGCGCGCTGGTGGTGCGAAGGCGCATTGACAAGCTGGACATGGTGGCAGCGTTGAAGACCCGCGAGTGATCGAAGTTAATTGATGGACGTTGATTGATCGACTTTGATTGATGGATCTTGATTGAACACGGGAGGCTCGAATGGAACGTAAAACGTGGCTGATTGGTGGTGCAGCCGCCGTGGCGCTGGTGCTGGTTTTGGGCTGGGCCTTTGCGCCGCGACCGGTGGAGGTGGAGCTGGCGCCGGTCACTCAGGGCTTGTTTGAAACCAGCATTGACGAAGACGGCAAGACGCGTTTGGCCGATCGCTATGTGGTGTCGTCGCCGCTGGCCGGGCGGTTGGCGCGCATTGTTTTGAAGGAGGGCGACGCGGTGGCCGTTGGCACGCCGCTGGCGCTGCTGAGCTCAGTGCTGCCGGGCATGTTGGACGAGCGCGCGCGTCGTGAACTGACGGCGCGCTTTGAGGTCGCGCAAGACAATGTGTCACGGGCCAGCTCGCGAATTGCGCGTGCGCAGGTCTCGCTTGATCAAGCCAAAAATGAAGTCCGGCGCAGCGAACAACTGGTGCAGCAGGGGTTCATTGCGCCCATCAAAGTGGAGGCCGAGCGGCTGGCCGCGCTGGGCGCGCAGCGTGAAGTAGAAGGCGCGGCAGCCGAACGCCGCATGGCCGCGCACGAACTGGAACAGACGCAGGCCGCGCTGGGTGCCGTGCCGTCGTCTGGTTTGGGTTTGGACCCAAAAGTAAACGGCTTCACCGTGCGCGCTCCTTCGGTGGGTCGTGTTTTGCGGGTGCTGCAAACCAGCGAGGGCGCGGTGGCGCTGGGCACGCCGCTGGTTGAAATCGGCGACACCCAGCGCATGGAAGTCGTCACCGAACTGCTGACCACCGACGCGCTGCTTGCCCAGGTTGGCAGCCGCGTGATCATTGAACGCTGGGGCGGCCCGGCCGCGTTGGAAGGGCGCGTGCGAAGCGTCGAGCCCGCAGCCTTCACCAAAGTCTCGGCACTCGGCGTGGAAGAGCAACGCGTGCGTGTGCTGATCGACATCACCAGCCCGCAAGCCGAATGGAAATTGCTTGGTGACGGCTACCGCGTCAGCGTACGCATCGTCACGTTGAGCGAAGCGAAGGCCGTGCAAGTGCCGGTGAGTGCGGTGTTTCCACTGCCTGCTTCTGCAGAATCTGCGGCAGTTGGGTCGGCAGCGGGCAATACAAGCAAGGCGAATTTTGCGGTGTTCGTTGCAGACCCAGGCCATGCGCGCCAAACGCCCGTCGAGCTGGTAGCGCGCAACGGCCGCACCGCTTGGATCCGCAGCGGCCTGACACCCGGCCAGCAGGTGATTGCGTATCCCCCGGCCCCCGTGCGCGACGGTCAGCGCGTCACTGCGCGCAAGCCGTGAACCTGCCTTGCCGCATGTAGGAGGTGTCCGATTGCGCCCGCTGCACAGGCGGTGTGCAATCACGTATCGGGGTAAGCCCCAGGATGAAGCTGTGGTCACACCACGGCGGAACTTCGACACCACGAACTAACAACGAACCCACCACACATGGACACAACCACCGTCGCATGAATGCACTGAAGCGCAACAACGTGGTCATCGCGGGCCACGGAGTGCGCCCTATGGTTTTCGCGCACGGGTTTGGCTGCGACCAGCACATGTGGCGCTTCGTGGCCCCGGCTTTCGTCGACAGCCACCGCGTGGTGCTGTTCGACCACATGGGCTGCGGCAAGTCCGACCTTTCTGCCTTCGACAAAGACCGGCACGCCACCTTAGAGGGCTATGCGTTGGACATGGCCGAA
>JANPNT010000618.1:0-9826 GCA_031427655.1 Burkholderiales bacterium | reverse complement strand
GCACCTGATGTACCGGTCATCCTGGACGCCAAGCGCGGCGACATCGGCAGCACCGCCGAGCAGTACGCGGTAGAAGCTTTCGAGCGTTACGAGGCCGACGCCCTGACCTTGTCGCCCTTCATGGGTTTTGATTCCATCGAGCCGTATTTGCGCTACGCCGACAAGGGTTTGATCTTGCTGTGCCGCACCTCGAACCCGGGCGGTGCCGACTTGCAAGGCCAAGCTTTGGCGTCGGGTGATTTGCTGTTTGAGCACATTGCGCGCTTGGCCCAAGGCCCGTGGAACACCACCGGCCAACTCGCCTTGGTGGTGGGTGCAACGTTTCCGTGCGAGATCGAGCGCGTGCGCGCCTTGGCACCCACGCTGCCGCTGCTGATTCCAGGCATTGGCGCGCAGGGCGGAGACGCAGCCGCCACCGTGCGCGCGGGCTGGCGTGGGCAAACGAGCACCAGCACAGGGCCCATCATCGTGAGCTCATCTCGAGCGGTGCTTTACGCGTCGAAGGCAGCCGACTTCGCCGACGCTGCGCGTGCCGAAGCTCTGCGCGCCCGAGATGAATTGAACCGCGCCAAACCCGATTAAAGCGTCGCTGCCTGCGGCCAAGCCAGCGCCGCGGACGCGAAGCGACGAAAAAGCACCAGCCGATGCACCATTTCTACACACTGGCTCCAGTTGGAGCGCTTCGGTGCCGATATCCCACGCAGCAGAGGCGCGTCTTTGCGATTGAGTCCGTTTGAACACTTCATCCCTTATTCCTGGATCACTGAACGCTCGCAGCCGAGAAATTGACTTGGGCATGACGCGCCGGTTTTTCATGGTCGGCGCGCTCACGTGTTTGCTGGGTGGCATTTCGGTGGCTTTCCAGGCCTACTCGGTGCAGGGCGACATGTACTTTGTCTTGGTCGCTGCCTGCATTGCCATGTCGGCGATTTTTGCCTTGGCGCGCTGGAAGGCGCGAATCTTGCCCCCCCGCTTGGCGGTGCTGAGCATGGGCTGGGCTTCTTGCGCCCTCATCACCTTGATCGCGGTGGGCATGGGCCACAGTTTGCATTCGGCGCATTTGGGCTTTTTCGCGCTGTTGGTGTGCGCCGTCACGGTGCTGATAGGCCGCGGTCACGGCGCGCTGATGGCGGTCAGCTGCCTGGGCACCGTGCTCGGCCTGTTGTGGGCTGAACAAGCGGGTTATTTGA
Organism: Burkholderiales bacterium; assembly: GCA_031427655.1. GTDB lineage: Bacteria > Pseudomonadota > Gammaproteobacteria > Burkholderiales > Burkholderiaceae_C > JANYJJ01. Next base: position 8,636 of record JANPNT010000618.1, on the reverse strand, counting down.
ACGGGGCTGCTGCGGCTGCCACCCAACCCTTGTGGAGCCGGGTGATCACGCTGCTGCTGATGGTGGGATCAGGCTGGGGCATCGGTTTGGTGTTGGTGCGCATGGCGGGTGAATCGCTGAACGAAGTGACTGAGCGCGAACGCCGCTTCAATGCGCTGCTGCGCCTGGGCGTGGACTGGTACTGGGAAATGGACGCGAACTTGCGCTTCGTCCACACCGCCGACAACCCCGACAGCGGCTCCCACATCGAAAGCGAGTCGCGCCTGGGCCTCACGCCCTGGGAAATGCCCGGCATCGGCATGACCGAGGTCGAGCTGGCCGCCCACCGCGCCGATTTGGAAGCGCATTTGCCCTTCAGCGGCACCTTGGCACGCCGACGCGACGGCTTTGGTGTGATGCGCTACCTCAGCATCAGCGGCGAGCCCAAATACGACGCGCAAGGCGATTTCGCAGGCTACTGGGGCGTGGGCCGCGACGTGACCAACGAGGTCGCGGCGCAGCAAGCCCACGCCGCCAGCGAAACCCGCTACAGCGAGCTGTTTGAGCGCTCACCGTCGGCACTGCTGCTCGACCGCGGCGGCATTGTGTTCGACGCCAACGGCGCCGCCGCGCGCATGTTCGGCTTCACCAGCAGCGAGGCCATGGCGGGCTTCAACGTGGCCGAGCTGTACATCCATGCGCAAGACGACGAGTCCTCGTCGCGCGACGCTTTCGCCCACATGCAAGACCGTCTGGAGCAACTGGAAACCTTGCCCGTGGGCGAAGGCGTGCCCATAGCCGACTTCAAACTGCAAGCTGTGAACGGTCGCCGCTTGAATGTGCAAGTCACCGGCGTGCGGGTTGACACGTCTGACGGCCCGGCCAACTTGTCCATCTTCTACGACACCACCTCGCGCATGGCCGCCGAGGCGGCACTGCGCCGCTCCGAGGCCATGCTGTCGCACCTGTTCGCCAGCAGCCCCGACAGCATTGCGCTGACTGAAATGAGCACCGGCCGTTACACCTTGGTCAACGACAGCTTCTTGCGGTTGACGGGCCACAGCCGCGAAGAACTGCTGGGCAGCACCTTGTTTGAGTTGGCCATTTGGGGCAATTTGAATGACCGCGCCGCAGTGATCGAAGAAATGCAGTCCGGGCGCCGGGTGACGGGCCGCGCGGTGGCCTTGCGCAACAAAGGCAAGCAACTCGTTCCTGCCTTGTTGTCGGCCGCGCGTTTTGAGATGGACGGCAAGGACTACATCGTCGCCAGCTTGCGCGACATGTCCGAAATAGAGCAGGTGCGCTTGGAACACGGCGCGATTTTCCAGAATGCGTCGGTGGGCATTGCGCTGACGCGCGCGCGACGCATCGTTCAGGCCAATGCATTGATTGAACGAATGTTTGGCTGGCGTGTGGGGCAGCTGGCCGGGCAAGTGGCCAGCGTGGTGTGGAAAGACCACGCCGAGCTGAGCCAGCTGCTGGAAGTTCACACCGCCACCTCGCCAGGGCCGGTGGTCGAGCGCGAAATGCGCCGCCGCGACGGCAGCTTGTTTTGGTGCCGCGTGCGCGCGCAAATGGTCAACCCCAGCGACCCCAGTCAAGGCGGCACGATTTGGGTGTTTGAAGACATCACCGACGAGCGCGCCACTGCGGTGAAGCTGTCCGCCGCGCTGGACGCTGCCGAGGCCGCCAGTCACGCCAAGAGCGCCTTTTTGGCCAACACCAGCCACGAAATCCGCACGCCCCTGAATGGCCTGCTCGGTCTGGCGCGCTTGGCCATGCGCAACGGCCTGGACGCCGAGCGCCGCCAGCAGTACCTGGCGCAGATTTTCGAGAGCGCTCAAAGCTTGTCCGGCATCATGACCGACGTGCTGGATTTGTCGAAGATTGAATCTGGCAAATTCAGCCTGGAGGCGGTGCCGTTTTCGCCGCGCGACATCTTGAATGCAGTGCACAGTGCCTATGGCGCGTTGGCCGAAGCCAAGGGTTTGAATCTGAGCCTGCGCATCAGTGATGACCTCCAGGACGCCGTGCCGTTGCATGTGCTGGGCGACCCGGTGCGGGTGCGCCAGATCCTCAGCAACTTCACCACCAACGCGCTCAAATTCACCTCACGTGGAAGTGTGCGCATCGCGGCTGAAACCACCCCGAGGGGGTGGCTGCGCTTCAGCGTCAGCGACACCGGTGTGGGGATCACAACAGAGACGCAAGCGCGCCTGTTTGCACCGTTCACTCAGGCCGATACCTCCACCACGCGCCGTTACGGCGGCACCGGGTTGGGTTTGTCCATTTGCCGTGAATTGGCTACCTTGATGGGCGGCGAGGTCGGCATGGACAGCCGCATCGGTCAAGGCAGCACTTTCTGGGCCGATTTGCCTTTGCACGCTGTTGATGCAGGCCAAACCGTGCCCGACACGTCTTGGGATGTGTCGGACCGTTTGCAAGGTGCGCACGTTTTGGTGGTGGAAGACAACCCCGTCAACATGATGATCGTGGTCGCCATGCTCGAACAATGGGGCGTGCAAGTGGGCCAAGTCACCGACGGCAGCAGGGCCTTGGCGGCGGTAGAACACGCGGTCAGTGAGCGCTTGCCTTTCGACATGGTGTTGATGGACGTGCAAATGCCCGAGATGAGCGGCCACGAAGCGGCGCGCCAATTGCGACTTCACTATGACGCTCAGGCTTTGCCCATCGTCGCGCTGACCGCCGCCGCCTTGGTGTCGGAACGCGAACACGCCCTGCAAAGCGGAATGAACGACTTCCTCACCAAACCGATCGACGCGCAGCAACTGCGTGCGACGGTGCAAAGGTATGCGGCGCGAATGTTGTGACTCGCCCGTCGGTAGCGCCCACAGCTCGATTGCAAACCTTCGTAAAGCCGACCCCACCCTGTCATCAGGCAGACGGCCGCAACGGTTAGAGGCTCAGAAGCTGTTGGTTTCAACGGCGCTCTGACGGAGGTTTTTCATGTTCACTTTGTTGCCCGAGAAGTTGGTTCGCGCTGCCCGCACCGCCACGATCCTGATCAGTGTGGGCTCGCTGTCGGCCTGTGTGGTGGCACCCTATCGGGGCTATGGTGGATATGGGGGAGCTTACGGAGGCGGTTACGGCAGTGGCCAGCGTGGCTACGGCCAGCCCGTGCCGCCGGTCAGCCAGGGGCCGTATGACCAAGCGCCCATCATCATCGTGGACGTCGCCCCGCCCGCACCTTACGTGGAAGTGATCCCGGTGCTGCCTTTTCTTGGTGCGCTGTGGATTGCCGGGTACTGGGGTTGGCAGAGTGGACGTCATCAATGGGTGCCGGGGCGCTACGAGCGTCCGCGTGCTGGCTACGGCTGGAACGCGCACTCGTGGGTGAATCAAGGCGGTCGCTGGCATCTGCATGGCGGTGGTTGGGCTCGCCGTTGAGTTGGCTTGCCGCCAGCCGCGCCCCATGCTTCAATCCGCGACGGCAAGTTTGCCGTTGCACTGACAAGGAGATTTAATGAAACACCTGTTGACCGCTGTGACCCTCGTTGCCGTTTTTTGCGCACCGGCCTACGCCGCCGACGCGCCCACCGCCCAGCAAAGCAAGATGGGCTCGTGCAACAAAGACGCAGTCGGAAAAAAAGGCGACGAGCGCAAGGCTTTCATGAAAGAGTGCTTGTCAGCGAAAAAAGAGACCCAACAAAGCAAGATGGGCACTTGCAACGCCTCCGCCAAAGGCAAAAAGGGCGACGAACGCAAAGCCTTCATGAAAGAGTGCTTGAGCAAGTAAGGCCGCTCCATCCCCGCATCAAAAAGCCCGGCTTGCCCGGGCTTTTTTGTCTCAGCTCGCCGCCTAAGCCGCCTGCCAATAAGCTGCATCTCCGTAGCACAGCTTCAAAAAATCGATCCACAAGCGCACCCGCAGCGGCAGGTGCTTGCGCTGCGCGAACACGGCGTAGATGCCGTTCGGCGGGGCGGCAAAGTCGTCGAGCAAGCTCACCAGCTGGCCGCTGGTCACCTCGTGTTCCACTTCCCAGGTCGAGCGCCACGCAATGCCCAAGTCGGCCAAACACCATTGATGCAGCACCTGGCCGTCGCTGCAATCCACGCGTCCGCTGGGGCGCATGTGCGTGACCGCGCCGTCCATGTGAAAGGCCCAGCCGCGGGTTTGGCTGGCGTCGCTGCTCAAGGTCAAACATTCGTGCCGACTCAAATCAGATGGCCGCAGTGGAACACCCGCTCTTTTCAAATAGGCAGGTGTCGCTACGCACAAGCGGCGGTTGTCCGCCAAGCGAACGCTGACCAAACTGCTGTCGGGCAAATCGCCCACGCGCACGGCGCAGTCCACCGCCTCGTTGACGATGTCCACCACGCGGTCGGATAAGTTCAACGACACATTCACATCGGGGTGCGCCGCGATAAAGCGCGGCACCAATGGCGCCACGTGGCGACGCCCAAAACCGGCCGGTGCGGTAATGCGCAAAAAGCCGCTGGCCTTCACCCCGCCGGCGCTCACGCTGGCTTCGGCCTGGGCCAGTTCCGTCAGCACGCGTTGGCAACTTTCCAAATAGGCGCTGCCTTCCACCGTGAGGGTGATCTTGCGGGTGGTGCGCACCAGCAGCTTCACGCCCAAGCGTTCTTCGAGCGCGTCGATGCGTCGACCAATGACGGCCGGGGCCACGCCCTCGGCGAGCGCCGTGGCGGTGAGGCTGCCCTTGGCGGCCACCGCCACGAAAGATTCAATTTGCTTGAGCTTGGCCATCGCCCAGCTTAGCGTGACAACGGCCCACTGGGTGGAGAAAAGTCATGAATCCACCGTGAATCGCCTACTCAATGCCGATCTGCTTATCGAATAAATTCGCAGGACGTGTTTATATTGAACTTTGAAAGTGTTTGCCATGATCTCTTCCGCTGCTTTGCCAACGTCCCGGACTTCCGTTTTGAGCCTTTCGGTCGATGCCGCTTTGAAAAGCTTCATCGACGACAAAGTGTTGCCCGGCACCGGTGTCAGCGTCGAAAACTTTTGGCAAGGGTTTGACGCCCTGGTGCGCGACTTGGCCCCGAAAAACGCTGCGCTGTTGGCTGAACGCAAGCGCCTGCAAACCGAGCTGGACACCTGGCACCGCGCCAACCCCGGCCCGATCCAAAAGATGGCCACCTACCGCGCCTTCCTGAAGCAAATTGGCTACCTCGTCCCTGCGCCCGCCGAGGTAAAAATCACCACCAAAAACGTGGACGCCGAATTGGCCCTGCAAGCCGGGCCGCAGTTGGTGGTGCCCATCACCAATGCACGCTACGCACTGAACGCCGCCAACGCGCGCTGGGGTTCGCTGTACGACGCGCTGTACGGCACCGATGTGTTGTCGGACGAAAACGGCGCGCACAAAAGCGGGCCGTACAACCCAGTGCGTGGCGCCAAGGTCATTGAATATGCGCGCCATGTTCTCGACCGCTGCGCGCCGCTGAAAAAGGGCTCGCACATCAACAGCACCGGCTACCGCGTGGAAGCGGGTGCGCTGGTCGTCACGCTGCAAGGCGGCGCCGTCACCACCTTGGCCAAGGCGTCTCAATTGGTGGGTTATCAAGGCAAGGCAGCCGCACCTTCATCGGTGCTGCTGGTGCATCACGGGCTGCACCTTGACATCCGCATCGACCGCAGCACCGCGATTGGCCAAAGCGATGCCGCAGGCGTGAGCGATTTGGTGCTCGAGTCGGCCTTGTCCACCATCTTGGATTTGGAAGATTCGGTGGCCGTGGTGGACGGTGGCGACAAGGTGCAGGCCTACGGCAATTGGCTGGGCATTTTGAAAGGCACCCTGACCGAGACCATCACCAAAGGCGCGACCACCTTCACGCGCGGTTTGAACCCTGACCGTGTCTACGTTGGCCGCAAAGGAGAGCCGGTGAAGTTGCACGGCCGCTCACTTTTGTTCGTGCGCAACGTCGGTCACCTCATGACCAACCCGGCGATTTTTGTGGAACGGCGACCAAGAAATTCCCGAGGGAATTTTGGACGCGGTTGTCACGACGACCATTGCCATGCATGACCTCAAGCGCGCGGTTTCGACAACCCGCAACTCACGCACCGGCTCGGTCTACATCGTCAAACCCAAAATGCACGGCCCGGCCGAAGTGGCCTTTGCCGACGAGCTGTTTGGCCGTGTCGAAAAAATGCTGGGCCTGCCCGCCAGCACCGTCAAGCTCGGCATCATGGACGAAGAGCGGCGCACCAGCGTGAACCTGAAAGCCTGCATTGCTGAGGCTTCCAGCCGGGTGGCCTTCATCAACACCGGTTTCCTCGACCGCACCGGCGACGAAATGCACACCGCCATGCGCGCCGGTGCCATGCTGCGCAAAGGCGACATGAAAGCAAGCGCCTGGATCCAAGCCTACGAGCGCAACAACGTGCTGGTGGGTCTGAACTGTGGCATGCGCGGCAAAGCGCAAATCGGCAAAGGCATGTGGGCCATGCCCGACCTGATGGCCGCCATGCTGCAACAAAAAATGGCACACCCCCAAGCCGGTGCCAACACCGCCTGGGTGCCGTCTCCCACCGCCGCCACGCTGCACGCTTTGCACTATCACCAGGTGGATGTGAAGGCCGTGCAAAAAGGCTTGGAAGCGACCGACTTCAATGCCGAAGCGCCAGGCTTGTTGAACGGTTTGCTCACCGTCCCGGTCGCCAAAAACACCCACTGGTCCGACGCCGACAAACAGCAAGAACTCGACAACAACGCCCAGGGCATCCTGGGTTACGTGGTGCGCTGGGTTGACCAAGGCGTGGGCTGTTCCAAGGTGCCCGACATCCACAACGTCGGCCTCATGGAAGACCGCGCCACCCTGCGCATCAGCAGCCAACACATGGCCAACTGGCTGCTGCACGGTGTGGTGTCGAAGGCGCAAGTCAAGGCCACGCTCAAGCGCATGGCCAAGGTCGTGGACAAGCAGAACGCGGGAGATGCGCTGTACCAACCGATGGCCGCCAGCTTCGACACCTCAGTGGCGTTCCAAGCCGCCAGCGACCTGGTTTTAAAAGGCCTGACGCAGCCCAGCGGCTACACCGAACCGCTGCTTCATGCGGCGCGGCTGGCGGTGAAGGCACAGGCGGTTTAAGCGCCAGATCGGCGCAGCTCCAAAATGCAACCACAACGGTTGCTTTGGACTCGGAGTGATCGGTGCCCACGACGCTGACGCTCACAAACATTCCCGACGACGTGTATTTTCGGCCGAAGGCTGCGGCCGAGAGCCACCGTCGCAGCCTGAACAACGAGGACATTGTTTGCCTGGAGGCGGTGCTTCTTTCTGGACGCGCGACAGCTGTACGGTCCGGGGTCAGGTCAGGTTGAGTCGGGGGTCTTGCAGGTCAGGGGTCAAGTCTCGTGCAGGTCGAGAGTCAAGTCTTGCATCTGACCTGTTCCTTGCCAATCAACCGCCCCACATGCGGGAGCGGGAGTTGGGGTTCGTGAGGCCGTCTGGGTTTACGCCCGTCCCGTCTGTTGAAACAGCACGGCCCCGCCCGCCAGCATGCCCAGCACGGGCACGATGGCCAGCAGCCGGCGATGTTTGAGGGCAAGCTTTTGCAACCGCGCAGCCGCTGTTGTTGGGGCAGCCGTTGAAGTCACGGCGGTGTCGTTTGCGTCATCAGCGCTTTCAACAACGGTGGCTAACCAGTCCGGGTGTGCCACTCGAGATCCTGTTCTAAAAGCTGTCGGCGTTTGCGTTCGGCGCAAACTTCCTCGCGCTTTTGCCGCCATGAAAACCAAACTCCCATGACCGCCAGCCATCGTGCAGCGGTGGGTACTGCATCGGTGGGCGCTGCAGGCGCAGGTGTTTCGGGATGTCGTGTTTGATATCGCTGTGCCCGGCCGTCACTTGAATCACCTGGGTGGCGCTGCACTTCCTTCAAAGCCCAAGCCAGCACGATGTGGTCAATCCAGCTCTGCCAAGCTTTGTCGGCCTCCCACACGGCGGCGTCCAAAGTGCGCCACATCTCACAACTGCCGGGGTCACCCGCGCGGGCGCTGCGGCCCATCAGTTGACGGTCCAGCCGGGCGCTGGGGTTGTCTTGGCAACACAGCACGTGCAAGCCGCCGAGTGCAGCCACACCGGCGCCCAACATAATGTCGGTGCCACGTCCGGCCATGTGAGTGGTCACTGTCAGTGCGCCGATTTGGCCCGCCGCAGCAATCGTGTCGGCTTCGTCTTGGTCGTGACGGGCGTCCAAACGCGCCGGGCTCAGGCCTGCTGCGCGCAGGGCCGTGCACATTTTTTGGGTCGCCGCGACCGAATCGCAGCCTACCAACACCGGTCGCCCCGTTGCGTGCAGTTCACGCACCCGCTCCACCACCGCGCGCGCACGCGCAGCGCTGCTGGCGAACACGCGGTCGGGCCAGCGAAGGCGTTGCGAAGGCAAGCGCAGCGCCACCGGCACCACCACGCGACCGTAGCAGCGCAGCAGTTCACCGGCACATTCGCGCAGCGTGCCACTCATGCCGGCCACCTTCAAATAGAGCCCAAAAAAGCGTTGCAAGCTGACCTGCGCGGCAATCTGGTTGGGCGCGGTCAAGGTGCAGTTTTCTTTCAATTCCACCAGCGCTTGCAAGCCGTGCGACCAGACCCGGCCGTCGGTCACGCGGCCGGTCACCGGGTCGAGCAAGAGCAGTTGCTGGTCGCGCACGAGGTAGTCGCGG
>JANPNT010000617.1:0-2656 GCA_031427655.1 Burkholderiales bacterium | reverse complement strand
CCGTGGTCGGGCTCGGTGATCTGCGACGAGATCTGCATGGCCCGCGAAGCCAGCCCAATTTTGTAGTCCTTCACCACCCTGCCCTGCGCCACTTTCATGCGCACTCATTCACGCTGAATGGCGTAGCCGTCGGCGATGTCCCTATGCGGATGCAGCTTGGAAAACGGTTCAATTTGCATGCCCGTGCGTTCAGATTCATGCAGCGCCAGCGCCAGCGCGTGGCGGGTTTGAAAACCGAGCATGCGGTGGTTTCCAAACTTTGATCTGGCTGTTCATGCGAATGGTGTCCGCACACCGTGCTTCGCAGCACCGAGTGCAAAACCTCTCAGCTCACGCAAACTGCAACACCCCGTCATCCACCTTGCCGTGACGCAACTGCATGATGTCTTTGGGGTAGTTTTGATAGAGCTTCCACGGCGCTTTGGAACCCTGCTTTGGGAACAAATGCATCGACCGCTTGAAGTAGCTCGACGAAAAATCGACCCACGGTTGCTCGGTGATGGACGCGTCGGTATCGCGCGGTGTGCATTGCTTCAGGCCACGTTTATTCATGAGGTTTAGCAGCCGACAAACGTATTCGCAGGTCAGGTCGCTTCTCAAAGTCCACGACGCGTTGGTGTAGCCAAACGAAGAAGCCAGGTTCGGCACACCGCTGAACATCAGGCCCTTGTAGTTGAGCGTTTTGGACAGGTCAACCAAGCTGCCGTCAACGCTCAATTGCAGCCCGCCCAGCACCTGAAGATTGAGCCCGGTGGCGGTCACGACGAGGTCGGCATCCAGGTGCGCGCCCGATTTGAGTCGCAGGCCCGTCAGCGTGAAGCGCTCAATTTCGTCGGTCGCTATCGACGCGCTGCCCGACTTGATGGCCGCGAAAAAATCGCCATCAGGTGCCAGACACAAACGCTGATCCCACGGGTTGTATCGCGGCCTGAAATGCTTGGCCACATCAAAATCTGGCCCCAGCGCCGTGCGCACGCCGCCTTCGATCAAGCGCTTCACCTTCGCCGGATCACGGCGACACAGTTGGAAGATGTACATGCCGAGCAGCACCTGCTTCCAGCGGGTCAGGCTGTAGGCCAGCTTGCTGGGCAACCAGCGCTTCAAATTGATGGCGATCACGTCCTCCGAAGGACGCGCGACGATGTAGGTCGCAGAGCGTTGCAGCATCGTCACATGCGCCGCAAGTTTGGCCAACTCAGGAACCAGCGTCACCGCAGTGGCCCCGCTGCCTATCACCACCACACGCTTGCCTGCATAGGCTACGTCAGGGGTCCATTGCTGCGGATGCACCACGCGACCTGCGAACGAATCAACGCCAGGGAAATTGGGCGTGAAGCCCTCGTCGTAGCGGTAGTAGCCCGAGCACATGAAGAGGAAGTTGCATGTGATTTGCAACCGCTCTTTCGCTTCGCCGCGCTCTGCATCTACCGTCCACCGCGCCTCGGTAGTCGACCACGCCGCACCCATCACACGATGACCAAAACGGATGTGCCTGTCAATGTCGTTTTCACGCGCCGTGTCGCGAACGTATTTGAGAATCGACGGCCCATCGGCAATCGCCTTGCGCTCTTCCCAAGGCTTGAACGAATAGCCCAGCGTGTACATGTCCGAGTCCGACCGAACGCCCGGATACCGAAACAAATCCCATGTCCCGCCAATGCCGCTGCGGCCTTCCAAAATTGCGTAACTGCGGTCCGGGCAGCGCATCTGCAAGTGACGCGCGGCACCGATGCCCGACAGGCCTGCGCCGATGATCAAGACGTCGAAGTGTTCTGTGGGCATGGTGGTGTTTCACTCGCTTTGAATCTGGCGAAGTGGAGCACAAGACGCACAGGGTCACAGCGTCAACTTACTTTGCGAGAATTGAAAAATGAATACCTGAACCTCGCTTTCCCTCGCTTTCCACATCAGCGTGGTCATGTGCTTACGGCCCACTGCCAAGCCTTCGGCTCGCAGCAGGTCTCGCAACATCCGTGCGCCGGCGAACGGCAGCTCCAGGTGCAACTCGTCGATGCGCCGCATCAGCTTGAGATCGGGTTCGCTGGGCGGCTCGTTCTCGTAGTACGCCGAGCCGCGGCAGATACCAACGATCTGGGCCTGGCGCGTGATCGGCAGTGAACGGGTGCGATCGATCATCGCTTTGCGCTCAGCATGCCGGTCTTGATAGGCGCGCCTTCTAAAAAAAATCATTCTCCAGTGCCAGTTGGCCGATCTTGGCGTTCAGCACCTTCAGGTCAACCGTCAACCGTCGGCTCGTCGGGCCTCGGCTCGCCGCCGAACACGTCGGCCGCATTGGCCAGCAGTTGGTTCTTCCAGTCGATGATCTCGTTGGGGTGAACGTCATGCTGTTGCGCCAACACGGCCAGCGTCTTGTCGCCACGCACGGCGGCCAGTCCCACCTTTGCCTTGAATGCCGCTGAGTTAGTGCGTGCGGCGGGGTCTTCTGCTCATACTTGCTCCAGTTCTCACGGGTGACATCCTCGCCTTCGCGAGCAGTGTCCACCCTCATCGGGCTGTTCAGTTTTGCGGGGCCAGCTCTGTTCATTGCCGGCTTAGGGGTCATCGGGAGTGCGTTGTGGCCCCGCGAAACGGGGCAAACGTATGAACGCCTGAGAGCAATCCGCCGAGCTTGCGCGCATGCAGCGGTACAGCGGCC
>JANPNT010000616.1:0-8573 GCA_031427655.1 Burkholderiales bacterium | reverse complement strand
CTGGGCACGCGCAGCAGATGCGCCAGCAGTGCGTGGCGGCGCGTTTGTGGCAACAGGGGCAACGGCAGCGCATGCGTGTCGAGCTTGGTGATGTCGACCAGCACCACGGCAGCGTCGCTGCCCGCCGCGGCCGTCACCATGTTGCGGGTGTACTGCTCGTGGCCCGGCGCGTCGGCGATGATGAATTTGCGCTGCTTGGTGGCGAAGTAGCGGTAGGCCACGTCAATGGTGATGCCTTGCTCGCGTTCGGCTTCCAAGCCGTCGGTGAGCAAAGACAAATCGATGGGCGTGCCAGCGGCGCGTTTTTCCAGGGCGTCGAGTTGGTCGGCGAGGATGGCTTGGGCGTCGAACAGCAGGCGGCCGATCAGGGTGCTTTTGCCGTCGTCTACGGAGCCTGCTGTGAGGAAACGCAGGGCGCGGTGGTCAGGTTGGTTTGTGTTCGGCGTGCTCATCAGAAATAGCCTTCTTTTTTGCGCCGTTCCATCGACGCTTCGCTGGTGCGGTCGTCCATGCGGGTGGCACCGCGCTCGCTCACTGTCACTTGCAGCGTTTCGGCGACGATTTCGGTGGCGTTCACGGCGCTGCTTTCCACCGGGCAGGTGCAGGTCATGTCGCCCACGGTGCGAAAGCGCACTTGCACGGTTTCTATGGTTTCACCAGTCTCGACTGGCGTGACTTCAGTCAGTGGCACCAGCAAACCCTTGCGGCGAATCACTTGGCGGGGGTGCGCGAAATACAAGCTGGGCAGCGGGATGTTTTCGCGTGCCAAATACAACCACACGTCCAGCTCGGTCCAGTTGCTGATGGGAAAGGCGCGCATGTGTTCGCCGGGGCGGATGCGGGTGTTGAACAGCGTCCACAGCTCGGGCCGCTGTTCTTTCGGTTGCCACTGCCCAAAGCTGTCGCGGTGCGAAAAAATGCGTTCTTTGGCGCGCGCTTTTTCTTCGTCGCGCCGCGCGCCGACCATCAGCACATCGAAGCGGTGTTCTTCAATCGCTTCCAGCAGCGCCACGGTTTGATGGCCGTTGCGCGACTCCAGCGGGTGGCTCAGACGCACCGTGCCGCGCTTCATGGAATCTTCCAAGTGGCCCACCACCAAGCGCTCGCCCATCTCAGCCACACGCTGGTCGCGAAAAACAATCACTTCAGGGAAGTTGTGGCCGGTGTCCACATGCAGCAAAGGAAAGGGCAGCCGGCCTTTGTAGGCAGCTTTCTCGGTATCTATAGCAGCCTTATTCTTGAAAGCCTTTTCGGCCAAGCGAAGCACCACGCAAGAGTCTTTGCCGCCCGAAAAAAGCAGGGCCGGGCGCTCGAACGCGGCCACGGTTTCGCGCAGGATGAAGATGGCTTCTTCCTCAAGCCAGTCGAGGTGGGTGGAGTCGAGGTCTGGGAGCAATTGATCGACTGTCGAGGGGGCGTTCATGCGCGTTCTCCGATCAATGAAACAGTGCGCTCTTGGGTGACGTGCAAACCGCATTCCTTGGCGTTTTCGTCTTCCCACCACCACCTGCCAGCGCGGAAGTCCTCGCCGACGGCAATGGCACGCGTGCACGGCGCGCAGCCGATGCTGGGCATGTAGGCGTCGTGCAACGGGTTGTAGGGCACGTTGTGGGTGGCGATGTAGTGCCACACGTCGCCCCAGGTCCAGTCGGCCAGCGGGTTGAATTTGCTGCGGCCTGCGTCGTCCAACTCGCTGAAAGGAACACCGCCTCGATTCGCAGATTGCTCGCGGCGCAGGCCCGTGACCCAGGCCGTTTGCTCTTTCAACATCCGCGACAGCGGCTCCATTTTGCGAATGCCGCAGCAGGCTTTGCGCAGGGACAGGCTGTCGAACATGGCGCGCTCGCCGTTGAGCTTGACGAACTGGATGGCGGCCTCGGAGACGGGCTCGAACACACTGACGTTCAAGGCGTAGTGCAACTCGATGCGAGCAATCAAATCCACCGTCTGCGCGTGCAGCATGCCGGTGTTCAGGGTGGACAAACTGATACCGATGTGATGGCGCGCAATGAGGTCGGTCACCACCATGTCTTCTACGCCCAAGCTGGTGGACTGAACGATGCGGCCGGGGTGTTCAGTGGCAGCGGCTTGAAGCATGGCGACGGCATGTGCCACACGAGCATCAAACTGGACACTCGGGCGGGCGTACAAGCCAATCGCCGACGGTGCAATGGCTTTCATATCGAAGCTCCAATTTGCACAAAGTCGCGGGGGTTGTTTGACAGCAAAGCGGCGCTCTCTTGGGGTGTCAAGCCAAAGTGCGGTCGATGCTCCAACACATCGCCTTGATAGTTGCTCGTAAAAAAAGTCAAAGCCCGTTCGGCTGATTCGCGCGATTGGTCGGCGCGCAACACCACCGACGTGAAACCGGTGCGTTGCAGCGGCAACATCATGTCGACCAAGACTTGCTCGGTGGCGCGAATGTCACCTGTGAACCGCATGCGCGAGCGCAGCAAATGCGCTTGGCTGTAAGCGCGGCCGTCTGTCCACTTGGGGAACTGCAGGGCGATCAAACTCAGGCGCGGCAGGTCGTCGGTCAGGTCTTCGACCGAGAAGTCGTTGGGCACGGTCAGGCCCACTGCCATGCCCGTGGGCCACTGGCTGCGTGTGCCGTGCCACTGCGCCAAGCTGAGCAGCAAGTGAGGCGCTGGCGTGATGCTCAGCGTGGCACCGTCTTCACCACTGACAGTGCGCCAAGCATCGGTTTTTGATTTGATGAATTTCATGGTGTGGGGTTTCAAGCTGCGGGTGAGGCTGCGGGTGAGGTTGCGGGTGAGGCTGTCGCGCGCCGTACCGCATTGGCCGCCACTTTGAATGGCTCCAGCCCGACGCGTTTCACGGTGCTGGCAAAGCGCTCGGCGCCGTTGTGGCGCTGCGCGCGATAGGTGTCGATCACGGCTTCCATCACGTCGGCCACCTCGTCGGCAGCAAACGACGGGCCGATGACTTTGCCTGCCACCGAGCCCCCAGAAATGGCTGAGCCGTCGGCCCCGCCCAGCGACACTTGGTACCACTCCTTGCCGTCTTTATCGACACCCAAAATGCCGATGCTGCCGCTGTGGTGGTGGCCACAAGAGTTGATGCAGCCGCTGATGTGCAGGTCGATGTCGCCAATGTCGTAGAGCTCGTCGATGTCGGCGAAGCGTTCGGTGATGTCCTGCGCAATAGGGATGGAGCGAGCGTTGGCGAGCGCACAAAAATCGCCGCCGGGGCAGGCAATCATGTCGGTGAGCAACCCGATGTTGGGCGTGGCAAAACTGGCGGCGCGGGCGGCTTCCCACAGGGCCAACAGGTCGTCTTGACGCACCCACGGCAGCACCAGGTTTTGGTCGTGTGACACGCGCAATTCACCGGCGCTGAAGCGGTCAGACAAGTCGGCGGCCAATTCCATTTGCGCGTCGGTGGCGTCGCCGGGGGCTTGTGTGGGGCGCTTCAACGACAGCGTGACTGCGCGGTAGCCTGCTACTTGGTGACCGTGCACATTGCGCTCGAGCCAGCGCTTGAACGCGTCGGGCGCGTCAGCAGGAACGGCGAAGGCTGCATTGTTTGCGACCACGCTGGCAGGCCGCTGGAAACTGGCTGACACGCGGTCCAATTCAGCCTGCGGAATGATCTGCGCGCCGCCTTGTTCGTCGCGCTGCAAGATGTCGGTGAACTCGGTGGCCACATCGTCCAAGAAAGCTTGGCCTTCGGCTTTCACCAGAATTTTGATACGCGCTTTGTAGAGGTTGTCGCGGCGGCCGTAGCGGTTGTAAACGCGAACAATGGCCTCGATGAAAACCAAAATTTGACTCCATGGCAGAAATTCGCTGATCACCGTGCCCACCACCGGGGTGCGGCCCATTCCGCCGCCGACCAAGACTTTGAAGCCGACTTCGCCCGCAGAATTTTTGATGACTTGCAGGCCGATGTCGTGCCACGCAATCGCGGCGCGGTCTTCCGTGGCGCCGGTGATCGCTATCTTGAATTTGCGCGGCAGGTGTGCGAACTCGGGGTGCAGCGTGCTCCATTGGCGTATCACTTCGGCGTAGGGCCGAGGGTCGACCACTTCGTCGGGTGCGACGCCCGCAAAACAGTCGCTGGTGGTGTTGCGTATGCAATTGCCGCTGGTCTGGATGCCGTGCATGTTGACGGCAGCCAAGGCGTCCATTACGTCGGCGCTTTGGTTGAGCGGAATCCAGTTGTATTGCAGGTTTTGGCGCGTGGTGAAGTGGCCGTAACCACGGTCGTGATCACGTGCAATTTTGGCCAGCGCGCGCAACTGAGCCGAGTTCAACTCGCCGTAAGGCACGGCCACGCGCAACATGGGCGCGTGGCGCTGGATGTACCAGCCGTTTTGCAAGCGCAGGGCCTTGAATTCGTCGTCGTTCAGTTCGCCGCTGAGGTTGCGCTGCAATTGGTCGCGGTACTGAGCGGCGCGTTGGCGCACGAAGTGGGTGTCGAAGTCGGTGTAGGCGTACATGTTGATTTTTCAGACGATTCAGTCGCGTTTTCAGTGAATGACCTTCAGCCCCGCCGCGATAAGCGAAGCGCACAACAGCGTGCGGATCAGCTTTTCCGGCAGTTTGCGGGTGAGCTGCGCGCCCAGGCAAATGCCAGGGATGGAGCCTATCAACAAAGAATCCACCAGTGCCCAGTCCACATGCCCCAAGGTGGCGTAGCCGATGCCAAACACCGGCGTGGGGACGAACACACAGCAGGCTACTTGCCAGCGATGCTCTAAATGTAGAAATTTTCTTTAGTCTTGAGAAATATAGTTTCATCGTTTGTTTAGACGATAAATGAATATAGAAGTCTGTGTGCACGGTCTCGACTTCTAAACTCCTGCGGATGTGCACCCCCCTGAATTTTCGCCTTGCAGGCGTTTTGCTTTTGCTGTTTTTGGCGGCTTGCCAAACCACCCCACCGGCCAGTCCACCCGTTGCGGTCACCCCGCCGCCGTCCGAGGTGGTGGTCCCTAGGCCCACACCACGTCCGCCCAAAGTGGGCTTGGCGCTGGGCGGCGGCGCGGCGCGTGGCTTCGCCCACATTGGCGTGATCCAAGTGCTGGAAGAAGCCGGAATCCAGGTTGATTTGGTGGTCGGCACGTCGGCCGGCAGCGTGGTGGCAGCGCTTTACGCGTCAGGCAGCGGCGGATTGGCGCTGAGCAAACTGGCCGACGGCATGGACGAATCCACCCTCACAGACTGGGCCTTCCCCGGTCGCGGTTTGCTGCGCGGCGAAGCCTTGGCCAAGTACATCCGCGACAACGTGGGCGGCAAGTCGATCGAGCAAATGCGCATCCCACTGGGCATCGTCGCCACCGACCTCGACACCGGCGCGCCCATCTTGTTCCGGCGCGGCGACCCCGGCGTGGCCGTGCGCGCGTCCAGTGCCGTGCCCGCCGTGTTTCAACCCGTGCGCATCGGCACTCGCGAATATGTGGACGGCGGCTTGGTGTCGCCCGTGCCGGTGCGCTTTGCGCGGGAAATGGGAGCCGAGATCGTCATCGCGGTGGACATCACCGCCACCCCAGACGGCAACGCCACCGGCGACGCCATGCGCATGCTGCTGCAAACCTTTTCCATCATGGGCCGCAGCATCAACCACTTTGAATTGCGCGATGCGGATGTGGTGCTCACGCCGTCTTTGTCGGGCGTGTCATCGGCCGACTTCGCGTCGCGCAAACGTTCGATTGCGGCGGGGCGCGAGGCTGCGACCGCGGCGTTGAGTGCGTTGCGGGCGCGGATTTTGGCGAAGACGCGGTGAGGCTTTGGCCGAACGCTTCAGATCGCGAGCGGTGGCAACTTATTGCGCTCTGCCTTTCGCAAACTCATCGCAAAAATGGAGCTCAAGCCATGAGCAATCCCATGTCATCCAAGAGCTACACCGCCAGCATGATTTTTGACACCGACGACAAAATCATCGTCGGTCGAGTTTTGGACATTGACGACATCATTTCCTTTCACGGCGAATCTGTTGCTGAGTTCGAAGCTAACTTTCACGCCACCATCGCAGACTATTTGGTCGCATCCCCGCTCCCGGACGCGTCACTTCCGATGGCAAACGATCGGGGCTCGTGAAATGTGGCGTTGCCGCTTGGTTTTCTTGACTTTGACATGACGATGTCAAAACGCCAATTCGTCTCGGTTTTCACAGCGCAGCACATCACCCCGAAAGGCAAATACATGTGCAAAAACTCGCGTCCCGTTACGGCCAAGAGCGCGGCCAGAAGCACGGCCTTGATCATTGCTTTGTCCACCAGCTTCTTGCTCGCTTGCAGCACTGTGGCGGTGCAGCCTCAGACGAAACTTGCCTTCCCGGTCGCACCCGCGGGCGATACGGTCGACACCTACTTCGGTACGCGCGTGGCCGATCCTTACCGCGCACTGGAGGATATGAAGGCGCCGTCCACCGTGGCCTGGATGCGTGCCGCAGCCGACCATGCAGACACCACCTTGAACCGCATTCCAGGCCGCAGCGCCATGCTGGCTCGCTTGAACACGCTCGAGTCGGGAGGCACCGCCAAGATCGGCCGCGTCATCCGTTTGGAAGGTGACCTGTACGTCTATGAGCGGCGCGGTGTGGCGGACAACCAGTCTTCCATCGTCATGCGGCGTGGCTTGGACGGCGGTTAGACCACGCTCGTCAATCCAGCCGCTTTGTCGGCTGCACGCGGCATGCCGGTGGCGGTGAACTTTTTCACCGTCTCGCCGAATGGCCAGACGCTGGCTTACGGCGCGAGTGAAGGTGGGTCTGAGGCGGCGTCCTTGCGGCTGCTGAACATGCAGTCGTTGCAAGCCATCGGCGAGCCCATCACGCGCGCTGATTTTGGAGTGGCGCGTTGGTCCCCCGATTCCAAACACTTCGCGTTCAACCGCTTGCGCGAACCGACTGCCGATCCCAAAACCAAGTACGAAGGCAGCGCGGTGTGGTTGGTGCCGATGGACGGCGGCTGGGCAAAAGCCCGCGAAATCTTGGGGCCGTCAACACCGTTGGCACCCTCGCCAGCCATGCGTCCTGGAGAGTCACCGACCGTGCTTTTCACGCCGGACGGCTGCTGGTTGATGGCGTTTTTGGAAGATGGCGTCAACCCCGATTCGCGCATGTTGATTGCCCCTGCCAGCTGCTTGGAAAAAGGCATGCCCGCGTGGTCGCAGCGCATTGCCAGCACCGACAAGATTGTTGACTCCGCCTACGGCAACGGCACGCTCTACGCCAGCACCTATCAAGACGCGCCGCGCTACAGTGTGATCGCCGCGCCCATCGAAAAGTTTTCTGCGGCCACTGCACGCACCGTGGTGCCTGCCTCCAATCGCGTCGTGGGCACCTTGGTGGCAGCGCGCGATGCGCTGTACTTCGTTGCGCGCGAGGGCAACGCCAAGCAACTTTGGAAGCTGCCCTACGGGGCCGACGCGCTGGCCCAACAAGTTCCGCTGCCGCTCAACGGGAACTTTGCTTTGCGCCAAGGCGGAGGCGTGTGGGCGGCCAATGCCGCGCTCGACGGCGTGTTGATTGGCCTGGAAGACTGGACGCATGCGCCCAAGCTCTACGCCCTATCGGCCAACGGCAAAGTCGAGGACACCGGCTTGCAATCGGTTGGCGGCTTCGATGCGCCCGCCGACATCACCACCAGCGAGGTGCTCGTCAGCAGCCACGACGGCGCGCAGGTGCCGCTGTCCATCATTCACCGCAAGGGCTTGCAGCTGGACGGTCGCAACCCCACGCTGCTGCAAGGCTACGGCGCTTACGGCTCCACGTGGGAGGCGCGCTTTGATGCCAGCCGCTTGGCGTGGCTGGAGCAGGGAGGTGTCATCGCCATGGCCAACCCTCGGGGCAGCGGCGTGTTTGGCCAAGCTTGGTACGAAGCAGGCAAACAAGCCACCAAACCCAACACCTGGCGCGACATGATTGCCTGCGCCGAACACCTCATTGCGCAGCGTTACGCGAGCCCGGCCACACTGGCCATCGAAGGCACGAGCGCCGGTGGCATCACCAGCGGAAGCGCCGCCACCGAGCGCCCCGACTTGTTTGTGGCCGTTGTGCTGCGCGTAGGCGTGCTCGACGCCGTGCGCATGGAGCTGGAGTCCAACGGCCCGCCCAACATTCCCGAATTCGGTACTCACACCACCGAGCCCGGCTTGAAAGCGCTGCTGGCGATGAGCACGTATCACCATATCCAACCCGGCGCGCGCTACCCCGCCGTGTTGCTGCCCCACGGCGTCAACGAACCGCGAGTGGCGGTGTGGCAAAGCAGCAAAACCGCAGCCCGATTTGCCGCAGCCAGCGCAGCCATACCCAACGGCCGCCCCGTATTGCTGCGTCTCGACTACGAGGCCGGCCACGGCGTTGGCAGCACCAAAGCCCAGCGCTTGGGCGGCATCGCCGACATGTATTCGTTTTTGTTGTGGCTGATGGGGGTGAGTGGGTTTCAGTCTTGAGGGTGCTCTGATCGCGTGTTTTTTACTGCGGCGTTTTCACCTCTGCCCAACCCTCCCCGTCAAGTGGAGGGGGCAGATTCAGCGTTGAAAACGCTCTGTTGACTGACAACAGTCAACCCCCATCCCAACCTTCCCCCTCGCAGGTGGAAGGAG
>JANPNT010000615.1:0-7879 GCA_031427655.1 Burkholderiales bacterium | reverse complement strand
TCACCCGTTCGCGGCGCGCCAGCCATTGCGAAAATATCGGGTGCCAATAGCGGATGCTCAAACACGATGCCGTCGCGGCGCAGCGTGCGGCTGATCGCCGGTAGGAATGCGATCCGAAACCGCTTCAATCGCGTCGGTGGCAAAGCAGGTGCGGGATGCAAAGCCCAGGCACCAGCAGGTGTGTTGCCCTTCAGGCCGCGATGCGGGTCTTGGTGGTAACGGCCAACGATTTGTTGCGCAAACCAGGCTTCGAGCTCGCCCAAGGTCAACGCTGCGTGTTTGTCGGGGTCGTAGGAGCGCCTGGCCTTGGGCGAGCCGCCGGTGGCACCGGGCAGGCTCTTGAGCTTGCTCATCTTCTTGCCGATCAGCCGCTCGATGTGGCCGCCGTGGCGGGTGCGTTCACGGTAGACGAGTTCCACGCCGTATTGGCCGCAGCCGCGCTTGAGCGCTTTGCTCTTGAATTCGGCTGCGCCGTCCAGGTGCAGAGTCTTCGGAAGCCCCGTCATTGGCCAGTCGCCAAGTACGCCGAGTTGCTTGAGCCAAGCAGCCTTGGGCGAGCCGATGAGCGTCATGCAAAGCGAAACCGTAGCGGCGCCGGGCGGTACAAACGAGATCACAAAGCTCAGGATGCAGCGCGTCGCCACGTCGGTGGCCAGCGTAAGGTAGGGCTTGCCGAGTGGCTGGCGATACAAGTCGTCCACCACGACGATGTCCGTCGGCGTATGTTCAATCTGAATGACCTCCATCGGCTTGTGAACCACAAAAGACCCCGGTGAAATCTTCGGTTCTGCGTTGCCAGGCGCTGCCACACCACGGCGATGAACCTTGAGGCCAGGGGAGCGCTTCAGGCGTCGGTCAATGGCCGGACGAGAAGGGCAGGGCACCCGAAGCAGGCGGCAGCGCACAGCGACTTCTTCAACGAGATCAATCACGCGCACCGGCCCCGGCTTCTTGCGAAGAACGTTGATGGCCTCTTCGATGCCGCATTCCTGTTTGACTGACAGGCGCGAGGACTGCGGCTTCCAGCTGCGTGTGCGCCCGGCGATGGCCATCGTCTCGTCGACCGCAGCGAGCCGCGCACGGTAGCGGTAAATTGTGGCCCAGTGAACGCCGAATCTTTGTGCCAACCGTTCGGCTCGCGCTTGAGTCAGCGGCGTTTCGCCCAAAGAGCGCAAGGCCTGAGCGATGCGTTCGAGTTGCTGCCAGCGTTTGGCAGCTACGCCTTCCAGTCCACCTACGGCGCGGCCACGAACTGGAAGCGACTTCGAGGGCACCTTAGAGGCCATTGCAATCACGCACGAGAAGTGCAACCTCCTCGTAGTTCATGCGTTCAAACGGCGACGAATTAGCAGAATATTCGTTCAAATGCCGAAATCGTTGCCGAAGCGCAACCGATAGGGTGAGGTGTCCAAACCTCCTTTAACGCCCAGCCTGCCTGGCTTTGTGATGCATTTTTCACTAGCCGATCAATCGTTCATATTTACAGACTATTCGTTCTTCGACACTCAATGCCCACATCGCGGCCATTCCTTCGAGCACGGCGGCGCAGGCCAGCGCGGCGAGAGCCACGGTCAGGCGTCGTGCACACACAACCTGTATCGTCGCGCACGCATTGCCTTGCGGCATAGCGCGCAGATGAACGCCAGATGAACACCACGCCAGCGCGGCCGGTCTGTCATCAGCGGTTCATGAAGCGGTCATGGCACGTTCATGCGCGTTTCAGAGAGCGTTCAAGCCCGTACGCTGAAATTAACGTTGACCACCTGGCATGCCGCCAGCGGGCAAAACCCAGGAACACCATCATGAAGTTCAACCAGTTCGCACTTGCCGCCGCCACGCTGGCCCTCGCGACCACCGCCGTGGCCAAGACCCCGATAGTCAACACCTCGATCAGCGAAGACGAGGTGCTGGCCGCGCAGAAGGGCTGGGGCGATGCGCTGGTCTCCATCAGCGAAACCCATGCCAAGAGCGGTCAGCCGGCAGCCAAGGCGCTGGCCGAGAAGGTGATCGACGCCGCTTATGGCTACAACCTTGGCCCGGTGCTCTTCAAGCCCACCCTGACCGAGGTGCCCCAGACCTTCCGCATCACGCGCGAGGGCGCGCTGTCGTACTTCGTGGGCGGCAACGGTAACTTCCCCAAGGACACCGGCTTCGCGCTCAAGGGCTGGAAGAAGGTCGAGATCCAGAACGCGGCGATCTTCCTGGCCGGCGACGTAGCCACCAGCATGGGCAATGTCAGCTTCACGGACAAGGACGGCAATGTCACCACGGTCGACAAGACCTGGAAGTTCAAGAAGGACGATGCCGGCAAACTTCGCATCGTGGTCCACCACTCTTCGCTACCTTACGTGAGCAAGTGACCTGCAGTGAGGTGTCGCGCGCGATGACGCGCGCGGCACCTCAGGTCGCGCCAAAGCGGACGAGCCATGGCGCCGGCCCGAAGCTGCGCTTCAGCTTGCCCGCCAATGCCAACGCCAACTCCAACGCGGCGGACACACGATTCAGAAGCGCAACTGCGCTGCGCTCAACGCTCGCCGGCTCAGCACGGTGATCTGGTTGCTCGCTCTTCAACCCGACGGCGTCGCTTCGCTGGACACGCCCGGTCAACTGGCCCGCCAGATTGATGAAAAACTCGTTGACAAGCTGAGGCTTGGGCCATGCCGCGACCACAAACTACTTGCCCTGTTCGGACTGGTCGGCCGAGCAGCCGGCGTTGTGGACGAGGCCGCTACCGCTTCGTCATGGCCCTCGCCGGGCGCTGGCATACCTGCAGCGGCTTGTCGTCGATGACAGTAGTCGGCTGCATCGGGTAGGCCCCGGCTTCCGCCAGGCCCTAAAGCAGCCTCTGGTGCCGGCCGCGGACTTTTTGGCGTCGTTCATCTACTGGGCCTCGCCAATAGAGATGAACGTGGTTACTGGCAACTGCTGGAACAACACTATCAGCCGCGCAGCGCTCCCCATGTTGTGCACTCGGACGGTGTCAGTTCGCGCTTCGCGCCTCAGTTGCTCAGACTGTCGCTTGCCCGCATGTGCCCGCATGTGCCCGCATCGGCCAGGCTTCCCTGCGGTGATCATTTTGCGGTTGTGTGTCTAAGATCTTATCGATAGGCGATGCCAGGAAGCCGCCCGTCACCACCGTCGGCTGATGGCCGACAGCGTGCGTTCCCGCGCTTCGCTGAAAGCTGACATTGGCATGCAGGTTCGCGCTTCGTAACGTCAAGATTTCCTGAACTTAGTCTTTCGCATCGCTGATGAGTGACACGACATGAAGAACCCGTCGTTGTCCAAACACCTCAAGATCCTTGAAGCGGCCGGACTGGTGAAGGCTGACAAGCGCGGACAGTTCGTTTTTTACAGCCTGCAGAAGGACAGCCTCACTGACACCCTCACGAGCTTCGTGCAGCAGGTCTGTCCGGTTTCGACGAAGCTGCGCAAGGAAAGCAAGGCGATCGCGGCCGCCAAGGCCCCATGGCCTCGCTGAGTGCGCGCACGATTGCACCGATCAACGCAGCGATGCCGCGGTGAAAAAGGAAATGTGCCGAACTTGGGCCGTGGCTGCATTGGCTGGACCAGATTTGTGCCTGAGAGTGCCTGGAAAGCGATGTGGCAAGCGTCGCAAGTGGTCGATTTATAAAGATTTTTTCAAGCTGTCTCGGGCTACAAACCAAGGGGTCGTGGGTTCAATTCCTGCCAGCCATACCATCAATGACAAGGGTTAGCTCGTTAACGCGTGCTTACCCTTTTGTCTTTCGACGGGAGGATTTGGGAACTCCCGGAATTTGCTGGCGCCAGGTCGACAAGTTCGCAGCATTCGCCGTTGACGAATGAAGTTGATCGACCGTTCACGGTCCCGCTAGTTTTTCACTCTGGCCGGATGAGGCCGTTTAAGCAGCGCGTCGTTTGACGTGACGGTGCCGCGGGCTTTGAGGTGGCTGTCGCAATCGCCTTAGAGCGTTGTTGAATACATGCTGCTCTTGATTTCAGACGGGTCATCGCTTCGCGTGGATGGGTTGGCCCCCAGTGCCAATATGACCTGCTACGCCTACCCCCCAGAGAATAGAGAACAACGGGGTAGGTATGAAAACCCATTCAACAGCCCCCATCCAGCATCCCGCAACACCGCGCGCAGCCCGGGCGGGCGCGTTCAACGCCAGGCCCTGGTCCAACTGACGTGCGCCCACGCCCGCCGCTGGTCTTGGAGATACAGGAGCGCCAAGCGCTGCTGGACACGTTGAACTCACGGCGCTTTGCAGACGCCGCGCCTGCGGTCTGGTCGTTGGACATCACCAAGCTGAAGGGCCCGGCGAAGTAGGCGTGCTTCCACCTGTATGTGATTCTGGACATCTACAGCCGCTGTGTGGTGCGCTGGGACGCGCGGGCGCATTGCCAGCGCTTCTTTGCTTGGTACAACTTTGAGCCCCGGCATTCGGGTGTCGGCTTAATGATGCCAAAGGTGGTGCACTTCGGGAAGGTAAACGCGATGCTGAAAAAGCGTCAGGTGGCGCTGGACGCGGCGTTTGCTGCCCACCCCAATCGGTTTAAAAACAAGCCGCCTGAAACCCGCACCGTGCCGCGCAAGGTGTGGATGAACCCACCCGAAGAGGAGCTTGCGCCAACTGAACAAACCTCGCCGCCACATTCCTTAAATCCATGACGCTTGGTGTTGCAATGTCATTGATACGTTCCGCTCACTCGCCTTCGGTCACCTTCGAAATGAAATAGCGGCCAATGCCGGAGTTTTTACTCTCGCGCGGACGCGACTTCAGTTTGGTCAAACCTTGCGCATCACCGCGTAAAAATCGATGAAATCGGCTGGTCAGTCGGCGCGCCGAATTGCTGCGTTAAGACGCCCTTTGACGAACGCAGCAGATACCAAGTACCGCTGCTGGGGCGGTACACCGCCACATCGGTTTTGCCGTCGCCGTCGTAGTCGGCTGGCACTGGAATGTCGCCTGAGAATCCCCATTGGGCGGAGAAAAATCCGTCTCTGGAGCGCAGGGCGTACCAAGTGCCTGACGAGGGGCGATAAATGGCGATGTCGTCGCGGCCGTCGCCGTCAAAATCACCGCGAACGGGCAGGTCGCTTGAGATTCCGAACTGCGCGCTGTAGAAGCCTTCGGTGGATCTCAGTTGGTACCAGGTGCCGTTGCCAGGCCGATAGATCGCCACGTCAGTTTTGCCGTCGCCGTCATAGTCGCCGGGCACCGGAATGTCGCCACCAACGCCCCACTGCGTGGCTGAAAAGCCGGTGCTGGAGTTGAGCAAGTACCACGTGCCGTTTGACGGCCGATATACCGCGACGTCAGTTTTGCCGTCGCCGTCGTAATCTGCAGGAACGGGAATGTCTCCAGGCAGGCCCCACTGCGTTGCTAAAAATCCAGCGGTCGAGCGCCACACATAAAAGGTTCCGTTGCTGGGCCGATAGACCGCGATGTCGGCGTAGCCGTCCCCGTCGTAGTCACCCGGCACGATGACATCGCCAGGCAAGGCGAACTGGCTCACGACTTGACCTTCCTGGCTGCGGTCTACATACCAAGTGCCGTTGGATGGTCTGTACACACCGATGTCGGCTTTGCCGTCGCCGTCAAAGTCGAAGCGCGAGGTCTTGCCAGGCGCACGTTTGGCCTGCTTGACCGAGATGGTTTGACCAGCAACCACCAAGCTGCCGCGACGCGTGGGGCCGGTGTTGGCCTTGACTGTGAAAGTCAGCGTGCCGCTGCCAGCCAGTACGGCGGCCGACGGCAAGATGAAAGCGTCGTTGCTTGTCAACGAAATAAGGCAGCCCGTTGGCACGGTGACAGCAACGGTCAAGCCCGCCCCACCTCGCCCTGGCACCTCGATGGCACGAGGCGTCACGTTGCTGGCATCGCAGGCGCCCGTCACGTTCGGGATCAATTCCTGTGCGTTGGCGTGCATGGCGTTCAACGCCACGACTGACAGCACCATGGCGGTCAATCCACCCCTCACGCGCTTGATGACTCGGATCGTTTTCATAGATTTCTCCTGGCTGACTGCGGCGGTTCAGATGACCGACGCTTGGCACCCGCCATCAAGCCCAGGCCCGCTGCAAGCAGCAGCCACGTGCTGGGTTCAGGCACTGGCGCGGCGACCGATTCAATCGTCGTTCGGAAGCTGCCGTATTCGTCGTTGTCGAAGCCAGTGACTACATACGTGTAGCTGCGCCCGGAGGTGAGATTCCAACTGAACCCAGACACGTTGAAAGCGGCGTTGGAAGCGTCGTCATTTGCCACCAGCGCTCGGCTCAAAGGCGCAAGCGGGCTGAAGGAATCGCCATAAAGAATCACAAAGGTGTCGAACACGCCCGTGGTCAAAAACAGATACGACTCACTTGACGCCGCCACAAATGAAAACGCATCAAAGTGAGCGGCCGTGCCGATGACAGACAACGCGCTCAAGTCTTCGACCGGCCGTTGAAAGGTGAGCGCGTCGGTGGTGTTGCCGGAGTGGGAAATCACGACAGCATGGGCCGGGCCGGCCACAACTGACACCGCCAAGAGCGCGGGCAAAGCAAGGCGTTGAATGCGGCAATGAGTGTTCATGGTGTCTTGGCCTCTGATGTTCAGCATGCCTTCATCATGGAACTCTCGCCTGCGATGTGTATCCCTAACTTCTTGCCGGCTTCACCGTGCGCAGCGTGCGAACAGTGCGCGCTGGGTTGACGCATCAGGCAGTGTGAATTTGCAAGGTGCGGCGCAGCCGCAACGGGCTCCAGGACGTGTGCACGACGGCTGTTTTCTCAAGCGCGAAGGCCGATGCACCGGCCAGCACCGCGATGTTGCTGGCGTGCGCAAAGGATGCCGGGCGTGAGTTTTGTACCCAGTTTGGCAACTGGTTCCAGTACGCGGGCTCCTTGTGTCGACTGAAAGCCGAATCTCCGCAGCCGAAGTTATCGAAGACGCCTGCGCCGTCAGATTCGGCTTACCTCACGGCGGGATTGAGGCCGGTTGATCGGGAGCGCGCACGCCCTAAAAATCAATCGTAAGAAGTAAGCAAGCGCTTCCTGTCACAACACATTTTAATCTTCCAAAAGGGCATTCACGATGGATTCAATCAACCGCAACCAATCAGAGGAAAACCACGCCGACTTGGCTGATTACGATGCCGTTCAGCGCATCAGAGATGTCGTGGACCAAACGCAAAGTTGCTTCTTTTGCACTCGATCTGACATCGGCCCGTCGGCCGGGACCCGTCCCATGAGCGTGCAAGAAGTGGGCGATGACGGCACCCTTTGGTTTCTGAGCGCGGCAGATTCGCACAAGAACGCCGCCATAGAAATATCGCCGCGGGTCGAGTTATTTTTTCAAGGTACCAAACACTCAGATTTTCTGCACCTGGCGGGTTCGGCCACCATCAGCACAAGCAAGAAAAAAATCAAAGAGTTGTGGAAGCCGATACTTAAAACTTGGTTCACTGAAGGCGAAAACGACCCGCGAATCACCGTGTTGAAAGTGGTTCCTGAATCTGGCTACTACTGGGACAACAAACACGGCAAGCTCGTGGCAGGAGCGAAGATGCTCATCGGTGCTGCCATTGGGAAGACCATGGACGACTCCATCGAGGGAAGGCTCGTTTTTTAGCTGCGCACGTGTCGCACCCGGACGCCGCTTCACGGGAGGCTTCTGCCTTGAACGAACCACCGCCTCCGGATCAACGTTGCGCAGTTCACACTGGCAGTGAGGAAGTCTGTTTTTCGACCAATCATGTGTTGGCGCTGATATTTGGCACGCCGACGTGTCGTGGTGGTCGCGCCGTCGCCCCCGGTCGACCCTTTACTCAACCGCTCGGCGAACCATCAACTGGGCGGCTGGCGTGCGAACTGGATTGCCGTAGAGGGTGGCCAACACATCCCAAAACTGGG
>JANPNT010000614.1:0-8812 GCA_031427655.1 Burkholderiales bacterium | reverse complement strand
CAACCCTCCCCCCGCCCCCGAGCGCAACGAAGCCAACGAGCGCAGCGCAATGCCCCATTTTTCAGACAAGGAAAAGCAGTGAACACAAGCCTTGAAGCCCAAGCCACCCACACGGCGCAAAACATCGATCAACATTTGCTTAACACCGTGGGTGTGGAGCCCGCGCGCGCCACGTCCACTGAATTGATGCAAGCCGTGGCCTTGATCGCCCGCGAGCAGTTGTCGCAGCGCTGGGTGGCCACCCAAGCCGCCGACCGTGCGCAGAAAGCGCGGCGTGTGGTTTACCTGTCCATGGAATTTTTGATGGGCCGCACTTTGAGCAACGCCATGGCCGCGCTCGACCTGACGGACGACGTGAAAGCAGGCCTGGCGCAACGAGCCGCCAAGATTGAAGACGTCACCGAGCGCGAGGCCGATGCCGCCCTGGGCAACGGCGGTTTGGGCCGTTTGGCTGCGTGTTTTTTAGACTCCATGGCTACGCTGGGCCTGCCTTCCTTCGGCTACGGCATACGTTACGAATACGGCATGTTCGCGCAGCAAATTGTCAAAGGCTGCCAAGAAGAACAACCCGACCCGTGGCTGGCAGACGGCACGCCGTGGGAGTTTCCGCGTGCGGACATCAGCCACCCTGTGCGCTTCGGCGGATGGGTAGAACACCAAGGCAGCAAAGCCGTGTGGCGACCCGCCGCCGAGGTGGCCGCCAAGGCTTACGACATGGTGGTGCCCGGCCACGGCACACAGCGCGTCAGCACCTTGCGTTTGTGGAAAGCCGTAGCACCTGCGCACATTGATTTGACTGCCTTCAACACCGGCGACTACCAGCGCGCGGCCAGCGTAAAAAACGAATTTGAAAACATCTCGTGGGTGCTGTATCCCAACGACAGCACGCCGGCCGGTCGCGAGTTGCGTTTGCGCCAGGAGTACTTTTTTGTGGCGGCGTCGGTGCAAGACCTCATCGCACGCCACCTCGAAGAAAACGAGACGCTTGCCAACTTGGCCGACAAAGTGGCGATCCACCTCAACGACACCCACCCCGCCATTGCCGTGGCCGAGTTGATGCGCGTGCTGTGCGACGAGCACGACATGCCGTGGGCCGCGGCTTGGGCGATTTGCAAAAACACCTTTTCTTACACCAACCACACCCTGATGCCGGTGGCGTTGGAGACATGGCCGGTGGCCTTGATGCAGCACGTGCTGCCACGCCACTTGGAAATCATTTTCCAAATCAACCAAGTGTTTTTGGACGAGGCCGCCAAGCACAGGCCCGGCGACATGGGCTTCCTCAACCGCCTGTCGTGCATCGACGAAAGTGGTGAGCGCCGCGTGCGCATGGCCAACTTGTCTATTGTTGGCAGCCACAAAGTGAATGGTGTGTCGGCACTGCACTCCGATTTGCTGACGCAAACCATCTTTGCCGACTTCGCCAGCCTGTGGCCGGACCGATTCACCAACATGACCAATGGCGTGACGCCCAGGCGCTGGCTGAGCCAGGCCAATCCGGGTTTAACGGCCTTGCTAGACCGCACCGTCGGAACTGAATGGCGACTCGATCTAGAACAGCTCCAAGCGTTGAAGCCGCACGCCCACCGCGCGCCGTTCCAAGCAGAATTCATGGCCGTGAAGCGCGCCAACAAAGTGCGCCTGGCGGCCCACATTTCGCGCAGCACCGGGATCACCGTGAACCCCGACAGCTTGTTCGATGTGCAGGTCAAACGCATCCACGAATACAAACGCCAGTTGCTCAACGTGCTGCATGTGATCACGCGCTACCAAGCCATCTTGGCCAACCCCAGCGCGGGCTGGGTGCCGCGCACGGTGATCTTTGCGGGCAAGGCCGCGTCGAGTTATCACATGGCCAAAACAATCATCCGCCTCATCCACGATGTGGGCAGCGTGATCAACAACGACCCGCGCGTAGGCGACTTGCTGAAGCTGGTTTTCATCCCGAACTACGGCGTGTCGGTGGCGGAAATCATCATGCCGGGGGCCGATTTGTCAGAGCAAATTTCCACTGCGGGAACCGAAGCATCGGGCACTGGCAACATGAAGCTGGCGCTCAACGGTGCGTTGACCATCGGCACCGACGACGGTGCGAACATCGAGATCCGCCAGAACGTGGGCGACGACAACATCTTTATCTTTGGCCTGCTCACGCCTGAAGTCTTGGCAATGAAGCACGGTGGCTATCAGCCCATGCGTTTGGTCGAAAACAAGCCTCAACTGAAGGCAGTGTTGGACGCGATCAACTCGGGCGCGTTTTCACCCGAAGAACCCGGGCGCTACCGAGGCTTGGTCGACTCGCTGCTGTGGGGAGGTGACCATTACATGCTGCTGGCCGACTACGAGGCGTACGTGGTCACGCAGTTGCGCGTGGACGATTTGTACCGCCAAACGTCGCTATGGGCCGCCAAGGCCATCACCAACGTGTCGGGCATGGGCGTGTTTTCGTCCGACCGCACCATTCGGCAATATGCGGCTCAAATTTGGAAGGTCGAACCGCGGGGCTGAGCAGACACTCAAGAACAAAAATTGACGGACGAAAAAAAGGCTCCCGAGGGAGCCTTTTTTATTCGATGCCCAAGGGCGGCGATTTTCGATCAGCGCACAACGGCGATCTGGTTGCGTGACTCGCCTTTGTAGGTGAAC
Organism: Burkholderiales bacterium; assembly: GCA_031427655.1. GTDB lineage: Bacteria > Pseudomonadota > Gammaproteobacteria > Burkholderiales > Burkholderiaceae_C > JANYJJ01. The sequence continues at coordinate 6,166 of JANPNT010000614.1, read as the reverse complement.
AAAGTCAAGGCACCGTTTTTCACGTCGCCTTTTTCGTCAAACGAAATGGTTCCGGTCACGCCTTTGTAGCCGGTGGTTTTGGCCAACTCAGGCAGGTACTTTGCTGGCTCAGCGGAACCCGCTTTCACCATGGCGGCAGCCATCACGTTGACCGCGTCATAGACGTACGGTGCGTAGATTTGAACGTCCACGTTGTAGCGCTTTTTGAAGTCGGCACGGAAAGTGTCCATGCCCTTCTTTTGCTCGCCCTCGACGCCGCCAGCTTCGGCGCAAACCACTTGGTTGTCGGCCATTGCACCTGCAGCGAGCTTGGGCAATTCGCTTGAGCAAATGCCGTCACCGCCCATGAACTTGGCATTGATGCCGAGCTGCTTCATTTGGCGAATCATCGGGCCGGCCACTGCGTCCATGCCGCCGTAGAAAACCACGTCAGGCTTGGACGCCTTGATGGCAGTCAGGATGGCGGTGAAATCGGTTGCTTTGTCGGTGGTGTACTGGGTCGCAGCAACCGAGCCGCCGGCCGCTTTCACGGCCTTGGTGAACTCTTCGGCCACGCCTTGCCCGTAAGCGGTGCGGTCGTCGATCACTGCAATCGATTTTCCTTTGACGGTGGTGACGGCGTACTTGCCGAGGGTGCCGCCCAAATGCACGTCATCAGCGACCACGCGGAAGGTGGTTTTGTACCCTTGACGCGTGAATTTAGGGTTGGTTGCCGAAGGAGAGATCTGAGGAATGCCGGCTTCGCTGTAGATGCGCGATGCAGGAATTGAAGTGCCCGAGTTCAGGTGACCGATCACGCCGTTGACTTTCGCGTCGACCAGTTTTTGCGCCACAGCGGTGCCTTGCTTTGGATCTCCGCCATCGTCTTCGGCGATCAGTTCAAACTTGGCTTTCTTGCCGCCGATCATGACGCCTTTGGCGTTCAGGTCTTCAATGGCCATCTTGGCACCCAGCTCGTTGTCTTTGCCCAAATGGGCGATGCCGCCGCTGGTGGGGCCGACGTGGCCAATTTTCACAACCATGTCTTGGGCGGAGGCGGCACCAGCGAACAGCACAGCGGCTGCGCACATCACTGCGTTCAATTTGATCTGCATGCAATAACTCCAGTATTTGTAAGTTGAGGAAGTGAAAAACGAAGAACTTGTGGAACTCAACGGGCGACACAATACCCCAAAAAATTTCGCATCTCCACCGGGATACCTCGGGTCTGGGCGGGTCTAGCGAAGGCATTGCCGGTGAAAGCGTGCCTGCAATTTTGCAGATCCGAGGCGCGGCGAACTGCGTGTCTCTTGCCTTAACGGCGCGCTCACAGTTTGCGATGACGCGCCGATTCCTGAGCTACTGAATTAGCAACGGCGGTTTCCACTACAGCACGCAAGGTCGATGCCAACTCGTTGCGCACTTCAATTACCAAAGCGTCGGTGGCACGCGCCAGCACTGGCATCAAAGCTTCTCGCAGGCGCACCTCCAACATCAGGTCAATCTGCCTTTGCAACTCAAGCATCACGCGCTGAACGATTTGATCCTCGTGAAGCGGTTGGGGTGGCAAGAAAGCTGGAGTGACGGTCAGGAATTCGCCTTGAGAAACTACTGCTGCGCTGACGGAAGCATCCCACCGGCCGCGAAACGACTCCGTCATCAGAGCGGACTCGGAGCGAGGTGAGTCCAGCGGTATCGGACCAGAGTCCCAAATTTCGACCACTTCGGTCAGTGTGGGTGCCAGGTTTTGCGCGCTGCTGGGTGCCCCGCCGTGGGAATGAGCGGATGTGCCGCGATGCGGCACACGCTCCGACGAGTTCATGCTGCCACCTCGTGCTTCTGGATTTCATAGCCCCGCGCTTTGTAATGCTTCCAACGGGCCCGCGCGGCTTCTCTTTCATCAGGGTGTGTGGACACGATCTCCACCATGCGCTCAAACGACTCGAAGCCCGCGGCGGGCTCGTCACCCAAGTGCAACAACAAGTGCAGGTGCGCCGCGCGCTCGGCCTGCTCGACCAACCACACTGGCGTGCGCCGATGGCTGGCATCGGTTTGAACGTCATTCGGCAACAACAAATGAGGGATGAACTCGGTGGCCTCAAAACTCCACAATGCGCGGTCAAAGCGGCTGAGCATGACGCTGGGAGCCAGTACAGCAACGCCGGTACTGGCCTTCTGATCACCGGATCTGAGGGCCTTGCGCAGCAAACGGCAGGCGTAATTCAGCCGGTCGGGCACGTTGAAATAGAAGGTGATCTCCGTCATTCGGTTGCCGAAGTTTCTATGCGGTTCAGCTCAGCGATCAGACCACTTGCGACAACACAAAGTGCGTCAGCAGCGGAACTGGACGACCGGTGCCACCTTTCGCCGCACCTGATTTCCACGCCGTACCCGCGATGTCCAGATGCGCCCAACGGTATTTGGCTGTAAAGCGTTTTAAGAAGAGCGCCGCCGTGATCGAGCCCCCTGCGCGACCGCCGATGTTGCCCATGTCGGCGAAATTGCTCTTCAAGCCTTCCTCGTATTCCTCGTCCATCGGCATGCGCCAGCACGGATCAAGCGCAGAGCGGCTGCACGCCAGCAGTTCCTCGGCCAAGGCGTCGTCGTTGCTGAACAAGCCTGAGTTGTGATGCCCCAGCGCCACCACACAGGCACCGGTGAGCGTGGCCACATCCACCACCACCGCAGGTTTGAAGCGCTCGGCGTAAGTGAGTGCGTCGCACAAAATCAGGCGGCCTTCGGCGTCGGTGTTCAGTATTTCAATTGTCTGGCCCGACATGCTGGTCACCACGTCACCGGGTTTGACGGCCTTCCCACTGGGCATGTTGTCGCAGCTTGGAACAATCACCACCAAGTTCAGCTTCGGCTTCAGCTCAGCCACCGCACGCAAGGTGCCGAGCACGCTCGCCGCCCCTCCCATGTCGAACTTCATCTCGTCCATTTCGGCTGAAGGTTTGATAGAAATGCCGCCGGTGTCGAACGTGATGCCCTTGCCTACCAACACGATGGGTGCCTGCGTTTTGGCTGCGCCTTGGTAGTGGGCCACGATGAATTTCAAAGGTTCCTCTGAGCCTTGGGCCACCGCCAAGAAAGAACCCATGCCCAGCTTTTCGACCGCCTTGCGGTCGAGCACTTCCACCTTCAATGCAAAGTCTTTGCCGAGCTTTTTGGCGGTTTCGGCCAAGTAAGTGGGCGTGCAGTGATTACCGGGACGGTTGGCACATTCGCGGGCCAAGGTCACGCCCGCAGCTACAGCACGTCCACGCGCCAAACCTTGTTGCACATTGCCTGCCTCAACCTTGGCGCACACCAAGGACACCGAATTCAAGCTCGAAGCTTTGGCCGCGCTGGGCTTGGTGTGGCGATACAAATACACCGCATCTTCGGCTGCACACACCATGGCCTCGGCGTGCGCATCGGTCAACGCCATGGCGCTGATCGGCGCAATGACGGCGTTCTTAGCGCCGCTGGTTTTCACCAAACTCAAAGCCGTTGACAGCGCTGTTTTGAAGGCTTTGGGCGTACTGCCGCTGGCGGCAACCACCCACACGCGCGGCGCTTTCACACCCTCGACATGGTGCAGGTAAAGCGACCTGCCGGCCTTCACTGCAAAGTCGCCAGACTCCAGCGCGCTGGCAATCGGCGCTTTGAATTTGGGGTCGAGATCATCGACCACCGCATCACCCGCCATCACCAGCACCAAGGCGTCGGCGTTCAATTTAGAGAGGGTCGAGGCCGCTGCCAGTTGGTGCTTGAAGTCCATAATCACTCTTTAGTTTCCAGTGCAAATATCACAACTAACGATGTTATTCGATTCCGCTTTGCGCCGCGATTTGGCGCGCAGCTTTGGGGCCACCTTGGTGGTCATCCTGACCATCGTATTGACGATGATGTTGATCCGAACCTTGGGTCAAGCCGCGCTCGGACGCGTGGGTCCGCAAGACGTCGTGCTGCTGTTGGGCTACACCGCACTGGGCCACTTGCCCACCATGCTGGCGCTGTCTTTGTTCATCGCGATAGTCGCGACCTTGTCGCGCTTGTACCGCGACAGCGAAATGACGATTTGGTTCGTGGCCGGTGCGCCGCTGAGTCGCTTTGTTCGTCCGGTGTTGCGCATGGCTTGGCCGGTGTTGGTGGTGCTGGCCTTGCTCGCTTTGTTTGTGTGGCCTTGGGGCAACCGCCGCATCAGCGACTTGAAAGACAGTTTCGAGAAGCGAGCGGACATTTCACGCGTGGCACCCGGTCAGTTTCAGACCTCAGGCGATGGACAGCGGGTGTTTTTTATCGACCGCGACAGCCCCGACGGAAAGACCGGGCGCAGCGTCTTCATTTTGTCCGAGCGCAACGACCTCGAATCGGTAACGACGGCGCGCACCGGTCGGCTCGAGGTTCAGGGCAACGATCGCTATTTGCTTCTGGACAAAGGCCAGCGCAACGACGAGAACCTGCGCACCGGTGAAAAAACCTTGTCGAGGTTTGAGGGCTACCGGGTGCTGGCCGGCGAGCGAGTTCTGTCGAGCGTGGACAGCTTGCCACCCAAGTCACGGCGCACGATAGAGCTGCTGCGCAGCGCCAATCCGCTGTACTTGGGCGAACTCACCTGGCGTTTGGGACTGATGCTGGGTGGCGCGAATTTGCTGCTGTTGGGCATCGGTTTGTCGGCCACCAACCCCCGGCGCGCCAGCAACTGGAACATGCTGTTCGCTTTGCTCAGTTTCGTGGTTTATTACAACCTGATCGGTTTGTCGCAGGCCTGGGTGTCGAGCAGCAAGATGGGCATCGGCCCTGTATTGTTGCTGATCCACGGCGGCGCATTTGCGCTGGCCATCATCCTGCTTTGGTGGCGTGACAACGGCACACACTGGAGACTTTTCAATCGCTCCGCCCCGACCGTCAAGGCGACCGGATGAAGACTGTGCGACGGCTTCTGTACGCGGACATCGTGTCTTCGGTGGCTTTTTGTGGCGCTTGCGTTTTTGTCGCTGTTTTTCTTCATCGACTTTGTTGACGAGTTGAGTGGTGTCGTGACACCCGGCTACAGCGCACTAAGTGCTGCGGCTTACAGCTTGTTGCTGATGCCCGGACACTTGTACGAATTGCTTCCGATTGCCGTGTTGATCGGCGCGATCTATGCGCTGTCCCGCATGGCTCAGTCCAGCGAGTTCACGATTTTGCGCACCGGGGGTTTGGGCCCCGTGCGCGCTTTGCGCTTGCTGACCTTCCTGGGTTTGTGCTTTGGTGTGCTGACCTTTGTTGTGGGTGACTACGTCTCGCCATGGGCCGAAGCGCAGGCAGCGCGCTGGCAAGCCGCGTCACGCGGAAACTTGAATTTGGGTCGCTCCGGTGCCTGGTTGAAAGACCATGCCGTCACGCCTCAAGGCGAGCGCAATTACTCCATCAACGTGGGCGGCGTGGGCGCGGGCGGTGCCCTGCGCGATGTGCGTATCTTTGAGTTCGACTCCGACGGCCGTTTACTGCGGCGCGTGGCGGCGAAACAAGTGCGCATCGAAAGCGAAATGCCTTGGGCCTTGTCCCAGGTCAAGCTCACGCAGTGGGACTCGCAAAGCGTCACGCAAACCCAGCTAGACCAGATGCCGTGGCCTAGCAGCTTGGACGCCAAAGTGGTCGCCGCCGCAGTGCTGCCTTTGACGACGATGTCCACCCTGGATTTGGCCCGCTACATCAACCACCTGGCAGACAACGAACAAGCCGCGCAGCAGTATCAAATTCAGTTTTGGAAGCGTGCCCTGTATCCGCTTGCTTGCTTGGTGATGATGGCGTTGGCTTTGCCTTTTGCTTACCTGCAAACTCGCGCAGGCAGCATCAGCTTGAAGGTGTTTGGCGGCATCATGTTGGGAATCAGCTTTGTCTTGCTGAACAACGTCGCCGGGCACCTGGGGGTGCTGCGCGATTGGACTCCGTGGATCGTAGCGTCGGCACCGAGCGCGCTGTATTTGTTGTTGTCGCTCGGCGCTTTTGGCTGGTTGGTTCGGTTTCGTTGAATGTCTTTGAGGTTGTGAAAAAAATGCCAACTGGAATTTTGTTGTTTGCTCACGGGGCTCGCGACGCGCGCTGGGCCCTGCCCTTTGAGGCGGTGGCGGCTCGGGTGCGCGAACAAGCGCCGCATGCGCAAGTGCGCCTGAGCTTTCTGGAGTTCATGAAGCCCGACTTGATGGATGCCGGTGTG
>JANPNT010000613.1:0-3417 GCA_031427655.1 Burkholderiales bacterium | reverse complement strand
TTTGAGCCGCGGCGTAAGTGCCACGTGCGCCTCTCAAGCCGTCGATCGGCAGGCTCACTCGGCGCCAATTTCGTGCTGTATCCGCCGCGCCGAGCCATTGAAATCGCTACGCGCTTCCTCAATGACTTGTCGCTCCAAGCTGTTGGTGACCCCGCCGGTCAAGCTCAGGCCCGCCACCAGCACGGCCAGGGGCCACACCCAGATTTTCCGCGCGTGCCAGAGGCGCACCAGACTCGCCGCAGCGCCCGAGCTCAAAAGCAAATCAGCTTGGTCAGCGGATGGAAGTTGATTTGTTTTCACGACACGGTGTGAGCTGTTGAGCGGTCACTCGATGCGATCCCTTCAGTCCACCCATTTCGGTCGAACAAGCTGGAAGTTAACCGCCACGTTCACAGCGCAGACGGCTCTCAAGTCGCCCACCACGCGGCCGATGTAACAGGCAGTCCATTGTTAAACAGGCATTTCCGCCACACCCATGAAATACCCCGCCAACAGCCAAATCATTGAGCCCGGCGCCTTGCGCGTGGGCATGTTCATTCACCTTGAAGGAGGTTGGCTGGCGCATCCGTTCCCGCTGTCCAGCTTCAAGCTCAGCAGCGAGGCGCAAATTGCCACTGTTCTGTCCTTGGGGTTGGCGGTGCGTTGGTATCCCGAAAAAAGCGACCCGGCTGCACCATTGGCGTACGCCAGCACCGTTGACGCTGAATTTGCGGAACAAGCAGTCGCAGGCACAGGAGCGCAAGACGCGCAAACCTTGGAAAGCCCGCAAAACCGAGCGCGTCGTTTGAGCCGCTACGTGCTGGCCAGCCAGCGCGACTCGCAGGCCGTGTGCGAGCGCCAATTCAACGAGGCCACTCAGGCCTGTCGCTTGCTCACCGATCTGGTGTGCGGCAAACCCGATCAGGCACGCGAGCAGGCCGAGCGCCTGACGCAGTCACTGTCTTCCAAAATGTTGGGTGAAGACGAACTGTGCATACGGCTGCTCAGCGAAAACGCGGGCGACAAAGCATCGGCCCACGCCATGAACGTGACCGTGATCTCCATGCTGATGGGACGCAGCTTTGGCTTCAATGAAGCCGACATGCTGGACCTGGGCGTGGGTGCCATGCTGCACGACATTGGCAAGCTCGACTTGCCCGAACGCATGCGCAACCGCGAAGACCACTTCAGCCGATCAGAGGCCAGCTTTTACGAAGAGCACGTGGCCTGCGGCGTGTCGCAGGGCAAAAAAATGGGCCTGTCGCCCGGCGCGTTGTCCATCATTGCGCAGCACCATGAATCCGCCGACGGCAGCGGCTTTCCGGCCCAGCTCAGCGCCGACCGAACCACTGTGAGCGCGCGCATCGTGGCGCTGGTCAACCGCTACGACAAGCTGTGCAACCCGAACGTGATGGTGCGCGCGGTGACGCCGCACGAAGCCGTCTCACTGCTGTTTGCGCAGGGCAAAAACAAGTTTGACACCGCCATCTTGAGCTGTTTCATCAAGATGATGGGCGTCTATCCACCGGGCTCCACCGTGCAGCTCACCAATGATCGCTACGGCTTGGTCGTCGGCGTGAACGCGTCGCGGCCACTCAAGCCGCGCGTGTTGGTGCACGAACCCGGTGTGCCGCGCGATGAAGCACAGGTCCTCGATTTGGAACAAGTCAGCGGCCTGGGCATACGGCGCAGCATCAAGCCGCTGGCCTTGCCGCCAGAGTCTTTGGGCTACCTCGCCCCCAAGGCGCGCACCACCTATTTCTTTGAATCTGCGGTGAACGGCGAGTCGAGTTTGGAAGAGGCCACCACAAGCCCCGATGAGGCCATGGCGTGACAGCCAAATCGCGCGCAGAGCGCGTTAAATCCCAACGTGCCCGAATTCATAAAACGCTGCACAAAACACCAGACAACCCTTCCGCTGAAGGCTTGATCGGTGCCGTTCAATTCGACCCTTGCGTCAGCGAGTTGTACGCCGCCGTGCGCGACTCGGTGTGGCTGGTAGACCCGACCTCGTTGTGCGTTCTGTGGGCCAACGCAGCAGCGGGCGAGTTGATGCTGACGCCATCACAAAACCTGCACGGCTTGGAAATTTTGGCGCTCTTGGTGTGCCCAGAGGACATGTACTTTTGGGCCGAAGTGGCCAGCGGCTTGAGCGACGCCATTGAGTCGCGCACCTTGGTGCGCCGCCCTGACGGCCACACCACACCCGTGCTGCGCTGCGTGCGGGCAGTGCAGGTGCCCGCGGCTTCGGCCAGAAACAAAACCAGCAAGCGCATGCTGCTGGTGACCCTTCGCGACCTCACCGAGCAACTGCGCGCAGAGCACGAGCGCAACGACCGCTTGGCCGAATTGAATGCCACGTTGGAGTCCAGCGGCGACGGCATTTTGGTGACCGACCTGAAGGGCAACATCCGCAACTTCAACCGCCGCTTCGCTGAGCTGTGGAAGGTTCCACCGGCCATGCTGACGCAGCGTGACGACGATGCCGTGCTAGGTTGGATGCGCCGCTGCGTGGTGGATTCGGCGGCCTACATGCGACGCTTGGCAGCCATCGACGATGCGGCGTTTGATCAAGCTTCGGCGCGCGCGCTGGACATTGTTCAACTGCGCAGCGCCGTCACCTTGGAGCGCACCAGCTTGCCGCAGTGCAGCCGGGGCCTGACCATCGGCCGCGTTTACGCATTTCGCGACATCACTGAGCAACTGGGCAACGAGAAGCGCCTGAGCGCCTTGGCCTGCATTGATGCGCTCACCGGCACTGCCAACCGGGCGGCCCTCACCACCAAAATCGGCGACGTGTTGGGTTTGGCTCAGCGAAGAAATCAACGCGAAAGCGGCAGCTCATTTGCCTTGATGACGCTCAACCTCGACCGCTTCCACGACATCAACACCCGCTTGGGTTCGGCCTTCGGTGATCGCGTGCTGATTGAAGTGGCAGCGCGTTTGACAGCGGCCGTGCGTCACGTCGATACGGTGGCGCGGATCGGCGGTGACGAGTTTGCGCTGCTCATACATCCCACCGATGCCGCAGGTGCAGAACTCAGCGCCCAGCGCATCTTGAGTGCACTTCAAAAACCTTTCGTCATCGGCGATGTGAGCTTCAGCCTGACCGCCAGCCTGGGCATTGCCATGCACCTGTTGCAGGGCGAGCGGCCCGAAGAACTGATGCAGTCGGCCGACGCCGCCATGCGCCAAGTCAAACACCAAGGCGGCAACCGCTACCGTTTGCATGCGACCGCACAGACACTGCCTGGGGCGGCTTGGCATTGAGTCCGTAGAGACTTCACTGCACAGGCGTAGAGGAACGCAGAGAACCGCAGAGAACCGCACAGAACCACCGAGGGAGCCGGCGCTTTTCTTTTTTTGTTTTGCTGCTTTTCCTCTGCGGTCCCCTGCGTCTGTGCGCCTCTGCGCCTCTGCGGTGACGGCTGTGTTTTC
>JANPNT010000612.1:0-7157 GCA_031427655.1 Burkholderiales bacterium | reverse complement strand
TGGTGGTGCAAATTGGCGAGCAGGTTGATTACCTGCGCTTCTTGCCCGAAAAAACTGCAGCCAACCGCCGCCGCTGGTGGGCCGCGGTGATCATTGCCGGGCCGGGTTGGATCGTGCCGGGCATGCTGAAGATGGCCGGCGGTGCCTTCTTGGCTTTCCTGGCGTTGCAGCATGAAATTCCGGTCAGCAAAGCGCTGGAGCCGACACAGATGTACCTGGCGGGCTTCGGCTACGTGTTCAGCTCACCGGCCTGGATACTGGGCGTCACCGTGTTGTTTGTGGTGGTGTGCCAAATCAAAATCAATTTGACGAATGCCTACGCAGGCTCGTTGGCGTGGTCGAATTTTTTCGCGCGCCTCACCCACAGCCACCCGGGGCGCGTGGTGTGGTTGGTGTTCAACGTGCTCATTGCGGTGCTGTTGATGACGCTGGGCGTGTTCGAGGCGCTCGAAGGCGTGTTGGGGCTGTACAGCAACATCGGCATTGCGTGGGTGGGTGCGTTGGTGGCCGATCTCGTCATCAACAAGCCGCTGGGCTGGAGCCCGCCGCACATTGAATTCAAGCGCGCGCATTTGTACGACATCAACCCGGTGGGTTTGGGGGCCATGGGCGTGGCGGCGGTCTTGGGCATGGCGACTTACACCGGCGCGTTTGGGCCGGATGCAGCTGCCTTCGCGCCCTTCATTGCGCTGGCCACGGCCCTGCTGGTGTCGCCACTGCTGGCGTGGCTCACGCGCGGGCGGTACTACCAGGCGCGGCCCAACCTGGCACCTTGGAAGCCCGGACAAGTGGTGCGCTGTTCGGTGTGCGACAACGCGTTCGAGTCGGAAGACATGGCCCAGTGCCCCGCTTACGACGCGCCGATTTGTTCGCTGTGTTGCACGCTGGAATCGCGCTGTCACGACCGCTGCAAAACCGGCTCGCGCGCGGCCGAGCAAGTGGGCGCGGCGCTCACTGCGGTGTTGCCTGCGGCGCTGTCATCGCGGGTGAACTTTCGGGTGGGCCACTACCTGGTGGTGACGGTGTCGCTGGTCTGCCTGATCGGCGTGGTGATGGGCGTGGTTTACAACCAGCAAGCGCTGCTGGGTGCTGCGCAACAGGCCGAGCTGCGCACACCGTTTTTGCGCTTGTTTGCCTTGCTGTCGCTGATGGCGGCAGTGAGTGCGTGGTGGGTGGTGTTGGGCAGCGAAAGCCGCCACATGGCACAGGACGAATCAAACCGCCAAAACCAATTGCTGGTGCGCGAAATTGACGCCCACGGCCGCACCGACGCCGCCTTGCAGCTCGCCAAAACCGTGGCCGAATCGGCCAACCAAGCCAAAACCCGCTACGTGGCCGGCATGACGCACGAGCTGCGCACGCCGCTGAACAGCATCCTCGGCTACGCGCAAATTTTGCTGAAGGACGAACACCTGCAAGCCGCCCAGCGCGCCAGCGTCAGCACCATTCACCATGCCGGGGAACACCTGCACAGCTTGATCGACGGCCTGCTGGATTTGGCGCGCATTGAAGCGGGGCGCTTGCGGCTGGACCCGGCTCCGCTGCCGGTGCATGAGTTCTTGGACGACGTGGTGCGCATGGTCGCGCCGCAGGTTGAGGCCAAGGGCTTGGTGTTCAGCTTGCGCACCAGCGGCCCGGTGCCTGCGTATGTGAACGCCGACGCCAAGCGGCTGCGCCAAATTCTCATCAACCTGCTAAGCAACGCGGTGCGCTTCACCGACAGCGGCAGCGTCACGCTGCACCTGGACTGTCGGCGTGAGGTCACGCGCCTCGAAGTCATCGACACTGGAATCGGCATTGCGCCGCAAGACCAAGAGCGCATCTTCTTGCCCTTCGAGCGCGCCGCAGCCGGACGGCGCACCGGCGACACCGGCACCGGCTTGGGCCTCACCATTACCCACTTGCTGACCGAACTGATGGGCGGTGAGCTGAACGTGCAAAGCCAACCCGGCCGAGGTAGCACCTTCACCGCACGTTTGTACTTGCGCGAAATCGCGGCACCCACGGTCAGTGCAGGCAGCGGCGCGATGTCGCTGCGTCACCACCGCCCCATCACCGGCTACTTGGGCCCGCGCTTGACCTTGTTGGTGGTGGACGACCAGGCGCTGCAACGCCAAATGCTGGCCGGCATGCTGATGCCCTTGGGCTTTCACATTCGCGAAGCCGCCAGTGGCCGCGAGTGCGTCGAAAGCGTGCTGGAACAAACACCCGATGCGGTGCTGATGGACGTAACCATGGACGACCTGAACGGCTGGCAAACCGCGCGCGCCGTGCGCGACGCTGGGTTTGCGGCGCTGCCCATCATCATGGTGTCGGCCAGCACTTTCGAGAACCAAACCGAACACCTGGTCGCCGCGCAGGTGCAAGGTTTCGTGGACAAGCCGGTTGTCGAGTCGGCGCTGCTGGGCATGCTGCAACGCCATCTGAATTTAACGTGGTCTACCGAGCTGACAGCGCTGCCCGCGTGGGGCACGCTGGTCGCGGTGTCGCCGCAAGGCCGAGCGCAACTGCCTGTGGAGGTGACGCAAGAGCTGATCCGCCTGGCCAGCTTGGGCCACATGCAGGGCCTGCGCAACGCACTCGCGCAGGCTTTGCTCGCTCATCCGGAATGCGAACTGGAGGGCCAGGCGCTGCACACGCTGTTGGCCCGCTTTGATCTGGACGGCCTGACGGCGCGGCTGCGCTTTGTGTCAACAAACTCAGCTGAGCAGACCTGCCTGTGAACGCTTCCACCGACCCCAAAACCCTGTGCGCCGTGCGCCCTGCCACCATGGTGATGGTGGTGGACGACGCACCCCAAACGCTGGGTTTGGTGTGTCAAAGTTTGGAAGAAGGCGGCTACACCGTGGTGATTGCGCGCGACGGCGAAACTGCCTTGGCGCGGCTGCAACTCGTCACGCCCGATGTGATCTTGCTCGATGCGTTGATGCCCGGCCTGTCGGGCTTCGAAACTTGCCGCCGCATCAAACAAGACCCGGCGCTGCTGCACATTCCGGTGATCTTCATGACCGGTTTGTCTGAGACGGTTCACATCGTCGAAGCGTTTGAAGCGGGCGGTGTGGACTACGTTGTCAAACCCGTGCGCGCGGCTGAAGTGCTGGTGCGTTTGTCCACCCACCTGCGCAATGCACGCGCAGTACGTTTAGCCCGCGAGGCGGTCGACGTGGCCGGTCACGGCGTGCTGCTGATCGACGCGCAAGGCCGTATCGGCTGGCGCTCACCGCAAGCGGCGGCGTGGCTGCAAGAGTTTTTCCCCGACGATGCGGCTGCGTTGCCGCTGGCGTGGGCGCAGTGGTTGGGTGGCACAGAGATGAGCGGCACAGAGGGGAGCGACACAGAGATGGGCGTTGGCAGCGCCGACCACATTCAAGCCTCGACCACCGGCCGCGCCCTGCGTGTGCGCTATCTGGGCCCGGTGGGCTTGGGTGAACGCATGCTGCTGTTGCGCCTGCACAGCAACCGAAACAACGCCGCCGCCAGCCACCGCGTCATCGAAGCCCAACTCACCCCACGCGAAACCGAAGTGCTGTCCTGGGTCGCCAAAGGCAAAACCAACCGAGACGTGGCCGACATCCTCGGCATGAGCCCCCGCACCGTCAACAAACACTTGGAGCATGTGTTCGAAAAGTTGGGGGTTGAGACTCGCGCTGCGGCGACTGCGTTGGCGAGTCGCGAGATGGTTTGAGGCGAGAGCTCCCGGCTCAACATTCATCACGCAGCAGCGTGCACCGGCGTTACGCTGTAGGCCGCAACGCAGCCTAAGCAAGCGTTTTACTTCGCGGGTGCCGTCGCCGCCTTCGCGGTCGCGGGTGAGGGCTGATGTTGCTTGGCCTCGCGCTTCAGCGCTTTGGCGCGTTTTTGTTTTTCACGGCGAATACCACGGTCTTTGTCAGCGCTCATGTTGATCTCAATGTCTAAGGGAGTTGTTGAGGCATGCGGTACTGACCGGCATGCGGGGAGGGCGAATGCTAACTGCTCAGCCCGCACCCACCTCGCTACACTCCAACCCAGCGCTGATTTGTTCCGGCTTGCGGGCGCTTTATAAATGCTGCTAAAGAGACGTGGACTGAAAACCCGGCCTCTTCACATTCGACGAGCCGGGTTTTTTGTTGGCGTCCACCATGAAATCTATCGGTCCTGTTCAAGCGCAGTCCATGCACTTTTCTGAGCCGCTGCCACTGCGCAGCGGCAAGCAGTTGCGCGACTACACGCTCACTTATGAAACCTACGGCACGCTCAACGCCGAGCGCAACAACACGGTGTTGGTGTGCCATGCGCTGAACGCCAGCCACCATGTGGCGGGCACCTATGCGGGCCAGGCCAAAAGCGAAGGCTGGTGGGACAACCTGATCGGGCCGGGCAAGCCGCTGGACTCTGACCAGTTCTTTGTGATTGGCGTCAACAACTTGGGCTCGTGTTTTGGCTCCACAGGGCCGATGCAAACCGACGATGCCACGGGGTCGGCTTATGGGGCCGACTTTCCGGTGGTCACCGTCGAAGACTGGGTCGATTCGCAAGCCCGCCTGCTCGACCGCATGGGCATCACGCAGCTGGCGGCGGTGTTGGGCGGCAGTGTGGGCGGCATGCAGGCGCTGAGTTGGTCGCTGCAATATCCGCAGCGTTTGCGGCACTGCGTGGCGGTGGCCACCGCGCCGAATTTGTCGGCGCAGAACATCGCCTTCAACGAAGTGGCACGGCGCGCCATCGTGACCGACCCCGACTTTCACGGCGGACACTTTTATGCGCAGGGCGTGCTACCGCGACGCGGCCTGCGCGTGGCGCGAATGATTGGCCACATCACCTATTTGAGCGACGACGCGATGGAGGCCAAATTCGGCCGCGACATGAAGGCCAGTGAGCCGGCCTACAGCACGCAAGACGTGGAGTTTGAAATCGAGAGCTACCTGCGCCATCAGGGTGACAAGTTCAGCGACTACTTCGATGCCAACACCTATTTGCTCATCACCCGCGCCCTCGATTACTTTGACCCGGCGCGCGCTTTTGGCGGGGACTTGAGCGCCACCTTTGCGCGCGCGGTTTGCAAGTTTCAACTTGTCAGCTTCAGCACCGATTGGCGCTTTTCGCCGCAGCGCAGCCGCGAAATTGTCAAAGCGCTGCTCGACAACAAATTGGACGTGAGCTACGCCGAAATTGACGCGCCACACGGCCACGACGCGTTTTTTGCTGGACGACCCGCGCTATCACGGCGTGCTGCGCGCCTGCTTTGACAACATCGCGCGCGATGTTGCCGAGGCAAGCGCGCAGGCCGGCCGCCAAGCCTCGTCAGCGACCACCCCCTCAAGCAGCAGCCGCGATGTGGAACTGATCGCCCAAATGGTGCCCACCGGCTCACGCGTGCTTGACCTGGGCTGCGGCAATGGTGAACTGTTGGCCTACTTGCGCCAACATCGTCAATGCACCGGCTACGGCGTGGAACTGAACGACGCCAACGTGCTGGCCTGCGTGAAGCGCGGCGTCAACGTGATTCAGCTCAACCTGGAAGACGGCCTGGCCAACTTTGCCGACCAGAGCTTCGACGTGGTCTTGCAACTCGACACCATGCAGCACCTGCGCAATACCGAACGCATGCTGAAAGAAACAGCGCGTGTCGGGCGCAGGGGCATCGTCAGCTTTCCCAATTTTGCGCACTGGCCGAACCGCCTGAGTATCGTGCGCGGCCGCATGCCGGTCACCAAGGCGCTGCCTTATGAGTGGTACGACACGCCCAATTTGCGCGTCGGTACCTTTGCCGATTTCGAGAGGCTGGCGCGCAAGCTGGATTTGAAAATTTTGGACGCCTTTGGCATTCAAAACGGCAGACCGGTGCGCACCTGGCCCAACCTGCGCGCCAGCGTGGCGGTGTTCAGCTTTGAGCAAACAGCGGAGCAGCGGCAGGTGGTGAGGCGCTGATAAAAACTTCGTTGGCCGAATCGGCTTCATCCGCCGACGGTAAAAAAAGCGGCGCTGTTTGTGGCTTGCACGCGTCACTGGCGGTTGTCGCACCTGCGCGCGCGCACTGAAAATGCACACGTAACGCAATCAGACATCGCTCCGTGAGTTTGTAGGCGCGAACCTTGCTTGCGCATCTTTTGCGACAACCTATTGCGATATTTTTTGGCATCTGCAGCATTCACCACAACAGGAGTTCCTTCATGTCCGTTTCCTCCGCAAAAGCGGTCAAATTGGCGGTTGCCACATTGGCTTTGGGCTTTTCCGCCGTCACATCAGCGCAATCCAACGTCACCATTTACGGCTTGCTCGACATGTCGGTCGGCCAGTTCCAAAACTCAGGTGCATCGAAAGTTTGGAAGGCCGAAAGCGGCAACATGAGCACCAGCTACCTCGGCTTCAAAGGCACCGAAGACCTCGGCGGCGGCTTGAAAGCCAAGTTTGCGTTTGAGCATTTCCTGCGCGTTGACTCGGGAAGCGCGGGTCGTTTCAACGGCGACGCCTTCTGGGCCCGCAGCGCTTACGTCGGCTTGCAAGGCGAATTTGGCTCCACCGTGATCGGCCGCAACACCACGCCGCTGTTCGTGTCCACCTTGATCTTCAATGCCTTCGGTGACTCATTCGGCTTCGCGCCCAGCATTCGCCAGTACTTTTTGGGTGCCATCGTCGGTGACACCGCATGGAACAACTCCGTCGCCTATTCCAGCCCCAACTTCGGTGGTGCCAGCGTCAACTTGCTGGCCAACTTGGGCGAAGGCGCTGCCGGTGCCACCGGCAAGAACCTCAGTGCCAACGGACTGTTTTTCTCAGGCCCTTTCGCCGCCACTTTGGCATGGCAGCAAGTCAAAAACGGCGTGTTCCCGATTCCTGCGGGGTTCGCGGTACAAGACGCCCTCCAAGCCGGCGTGTCGTATGACCTCGGTGTGGCCAAGCTGTTCGGTCAACTCGGCAACGTGAAGACCAAGGCCACTGCGGGTGTGAAAACCAGCCTGTACCAGTTCGGTGCGTCTGCACCCATCGGTGGCGGCAAACTGTTGGCCTCCTATGGCAACGCCAAGCGCACGGTGGGCAGCAGCGATGTGACCAACAAAACGCTGAGCTTGGGCTACGACTACAACCTGTCTAAAAACACTGACATTTACGGGGTGTACGTGAACGACAAATTCACCGGTCTGACGTCAGGCACCACGCTGGCGGCTGGCATTCGC
>JANPNT010000611.1:0-3337 GCA_031427655.1 Burkholderiales bacterium | reverse complement strand
AGGGCAGCATCCGGCAGGCTTGGCAATTTGCTGCCCACGACCGCCATTGCGGAAGACCCTCCTAGTTGGGGCTCATCTGCCACGAACTGTACGTCACCAATCGATCCAGCAGAATAATTCCCGCCGATGTGTCTTCATACTTCCTTGTCGTATAAGTTGAGGTCAAGGCGGAAAAGATCAGCCCGCCCACGACAGCCACGGTAAGCAAGGGTGCAACAATGGTTCGCTTGCTGGCCACCCCGAGATGGACAGATAGAAACGCCGCGTAGGTCGTGCCCAGCAGAAACACAAGCACCGGACCGCGTTCGCCGCTGGATATTATTAAAATGGCGACGATGGGTACGATCAGCAGGAAGAGCAATATGAGTCGCCTTGAGCTCCTTGGAATTGAAAACAGCACGAGGAGCGCCGAGAGCGGCAACAGGATGTCACGAAGTTGTTTGATATAGCCTGGCGCAAAGTATCCATCCTCACCCGTGGCAAAGCCAAGCCGGAGTTCGATGATTGAAATACCCGTGTCGCCGATGAAGAGAAAACTGTAGAGTCCAGCCAGGATCTTGTCAGTGCCGCTTAGGTATATCGCAGTGAGCACGATACCCAACATGAATAGAAAGAACACCCACACGTTGATAGCCATGGATCTTGCGTTGCCGGCGCGTGGAATGCTGGTGACCGGCAGTTCAATCTGGAGGCCCAGGAACCTGCGTGATCCAAAGTAGCCCAGCAGGTAGACGGGTAGAAAAACACAGCAAATGCGCAAGATCTCGACTTCCGCGGGCGTTCCCTCTCGCGCAACCAGGACAGCGGCGCCGGTGAGGAACGACATCGACGTGATCAGCACCGCGCCACCAGGACTTGGATTGCGCAACGCGCGATAGAGGCCGCGGCTGGCAAAAGCCAAGATGAGCACGGCAATCATGATCAGAAGCGCGGCAGTGTCCACGGTCAATCTGCCTCGGCCGCCGGTGCACACACGGCGCTGTCTTTGCCCGTGCGGGCATCGACGCGCTCCAGCCTCAGGCGGACCACTGCCTCAAGGGCTGCTGTCAATGGGATCACGACCCTGCAGGTTTCGCGGTTTCGACCGTACTCCAGCGCGGCAGTGTCCGGTCGCAAAGAGGCGGGTCCGCCACGGTCGACGGCGATGCGCGCCACCTGCTGTTCGCCTCGCGCGATGCGGGCCCCCGTGTTGGCCTTGTCCAGCGTGACCGTGCAGTCCGGATGGAGCAGGAAGTTGGCAGACGCCGACAGAGCCCCACTGCTACTCCCCGCGATGCCATCGCGGATCTCGATGTCGAAGACACCGGGTGCAGGCGCGAACACCGACAAGCTCCTTGTGTGCTTGAGTGGTGTGTTGCCGAGCGCGCCATAGGGCACAGTCCCCTGCCAGACCACGCGACCCGGTAGGTCGGAGTCGATGAACCTTCCATGTCCCGGCGCGTTGCGCACGGTGCAGGTCACGGACCCGCGCACGATGGGCGACTGCTCGACATCGTCCACCGCGACGGTGTTGTGGTGGGCCGTGGCCAGATCCCATGCATGCTGCGCCAGGTTGGCCGTGTACGTGCAGGTGCCGCCGTCGATGAAGACGGGGCACCCGTCAAGCGACAGGACGAGGCTGAGCTGATCGTTGTGGTCGTGGCTCCCCCGCCCCCGCAGACCGCTGGGGCCGGCGCGCAGCACCAGGACCAGACCACCACCGCGGATCACGTAATAGCCGGAATCGTCGAATGAAAGTGCGCGCAGCGTCGATGCGTCGGGCGGCGCGGCAGTCTGGTTGAACCATGCCGCTCGCGCCTCGCGCGAAAACCAAAGCGCAGTCACGCGATCCATGCGTCGGTGGGACGCAGGTCCTTCCATGCCTGCGGCCGCATACAACTCGAACAGGTGCGCCGCGTGATTGCCTGCGATTCCGCCCATGGTCAGCACGTTGCCGCTGTCACTGTCGCCCACCGCCGGCAGCGCGCCATCGGCATCGCAAATGGCTTCAAGGTATGGTAGGGCACGCTTCGCCACAGACTCCAGAGTGCTGTTCGGCTCCGTGCCATGGCGACCACATGCGATCTGGAATAGAACCACACCTTCGAGCATCAAGCGCTGGTAGCCCGTGGCGTGCTCGATGTGAATGCCATCGGCATGAAATTGCCGGTCAGTTTCGTCGGCCAGGCGCCGACGGTCCCTTCTGAATCGCGCGGAGCTGGCGCCATCCAGCGTCAGCGACAGCCACGCGATGCCGAGGTAGTCGAAGTAGAGATGATTGCCGCTGACGTCGCTGATCTCCAGGTTCCAGCGCAGATGACGTTCGTGCGCCCTCAACAGGCGCCGCGCAAAGCGCAGCTGTTCGACAGTCAGGACGGCTTGAATGATGTTGAGTGTCAATGCAATATTGATCGCCCGGATGGCCACTTCCATGGAACAGGTCCAGTTCACCCCGAACCCTTCGGGGTTCTGGGCAGACCAGTCAATCACCAAGTCCCATGTGGCCTTGCCATAGCGCGAATCGCCGGTCTGCAGCCATGTCGCTGCCAGTACAGGCAAGAACTGCAGTCGACTCAGCTCCCACGGGTACTTGACGTCGCAGGGCTCTCCCTCGCGCGCGGTATCGATGAACTTGTGGAAGACTGCAGGCCAAGTGGTCGCACTGGTCTCGTCGGCATGCCACTGCACGGGGACGACAAGGCTTGCGCGCCCCCAGCCCAGGAGCTGCGCGCCATCGGAGAGCAGGGCATCGGCTCGCCGAACCAACGCCTCTCCCAACGCGGCGTCCTGGTGCCCCAGCACCTCAACGATCGTGGCCAGATCCTCGCGACCCCACACGACCAGGAAGGAGTCATCCTGCACCCGCTGTCGGCTTCCCGTTGCGCCGAACTGGGTGGGTCCCAGATGCCGCCCGCACCACTTTGACAACGTGGCGCGTGGCCACAGGGCGTAACCCGTCAGCCTCGAACCGACGATACGCAACGAATGCAGGACGCCCGCCTCCTTGAAGCGCATGAGGTACCGACGAAGTCTGCTCACGCTAGTACGCCGCGTAGGTGTGGACAGTCAAGACACGCATCCCGACCATTCCTTCACTCAATCCAGTATTGATGCCAACGCACGAGGTTGTAGATGACCCAGATGAACATCGCCCGTTCCTGACCTGCTCGATGTTCGACAAAGAGCTGGCGAATGAAGTCCGAGTTCAAGACGCCGCTCGTCACGAGAAGCGAACCCATGATCTGCCGTTCTGCATCGCGCCCAAAGTCACCGCGCAACCACTGCGACATGGGCGCATCGAATCCTCGCTTCTTGCGGCTCAGGGTCTCAGCCGGTATGTCTTCGCGAATGGCATCCT
>JANPNT010000610.1:0-10233 GCA_031427655.1 Burkholderiales bacterium | reverse complement strand
CGAAGATGGTGCCGGGCACAACCATGCCTTTGGCGTGTTCTTCCAAGCGGCGCGCCAGCTCCAACAAAGGCGGTGCGTTTTTGAGCACGCTCTTGGCCGTGTCGCGCGCGACCGAGTAAAACTTGCCGCTGAGCAAGCGTGCGAAGTAACGGTTCAGCGCGCCCACCGGCGGCGAGATCGACATGTCGTTGTCGTTCAACACCACCAGCATGTCGGCACCCGACACACCGGCGTTGTAGATCGCCTCGAAGGCCATGCCGGCCGTCATGGCACCGTCGCCAATGATGGCCACGGCCTTGCGGGTTTAGCCTTTGATCTTGGCACCCAAGGCCATGCCCAGCGCAGCTGAAATGGAGGTGCTGGAGTGCGCCGTGCCGAAGGTGTCGTACTCGCTTTCGTCCCTGCGCGGAAAGCCGCCGATGCCGCCCAAGGTGCGCAGCGTGGGCATGCGGTCACGGCGGCCGGTGAGGATTTTGTGTGGGTAGGTTTGATGGCCCACATCCCACACCAACCGGTCTTCGGGCGTGTTGAAAACGTAGTGCAAGGCGATGGTGAGTTCGACCGTGCCGAGGTTGGAACCCAAATGCCCACCGATGTGCGACTGCGCCACGGTTTGCAGCACGCAATCGCGCAGCTCGGCTGCCAGTTGCTCCAAATCCGCGCGCGGCAACTTGCGCAGGTCGGCAGGGCTGTTGATGGTTTTGAGAATTGTGTGGTTCATCTTCAACTGTCTCGTTCGACCACTCTGTCGGCCAAAGTGGCCAGCAGCGTCACATCTTCAAGGCCCGACCTCGCAAGCGCGGCATGCGCTTTGTCGCGCAGCTCCCAGGCGTGTTGCATGGCGGCCGTGAGACCGAGCACGCTGACGTAAGTGGGTTT
Organism: Burkholderiales bacterium; assembly: GCA_031427655.1. Taxonomy (GTDB): domain Bacteria; phylum Pseudomonadota; class Gammaproteobacteria; order Burkholderiales; family Burkholderiaceae_C; genus JANYJJ01. The sequence goes on along the minus strand of JANPNT010000610.1, from coordinate 9,354 downwards.
GTTGGAATCGACATCCTTGCCCGCAGTTTTACCCAAGGTCTCAGACGCCTGTGTCACGTCCAGCACATCGTCCACAACTTGAAAGGCCAAACCCAAGGCGTCGCCGTAGTCGGACAAGGCCTGCCACGCCGCCGTATCGCTTGTGCTCGTGTGTGACATGCCGCAGGCCGCGCCCATCATCACGCTGGCTTGCAGCAAGGCACCGGTTTTGCGGCGGTGCATGTCGCGCAGCGCGGCTTCGGTCAGGGGCTTGCCGATGCTGGCAAGGTCGATGGCCTGACCACCTGCCATGCCCGCATGACCGGCAGCGCGCGCCAGCAGCGCGCACAAGCGCGCTTGCAAAACGGGCGGCACTTCGTCATCGGGTGTCAGCACCTCGAACGCCAGCGCTTGCATGGCGTCACCGGCCAACATGGCCTGGGCTTCGCCGAATTGCACGTGCACCGTGGGCTTACCGCGGCGCAGCACGTCGTTGTCCATGCAGGGCATGTCGTCGTGAACCAGGGAATAGGCATGGATCAGTTCCACCGCGCAGGCCGCACGCAGGGCGGCTTGGCGATGGCCTGCGACGGCTTGGCTGGCGGCCAGCACCAGCAAGGGGCGCAAGCGTTTGCCGCCGTTGAGCACGCCGTAGCGCATGGCCAAGCCCAAACCGGCGGGCGTGTCGGCGGGCACCCAGGCGCTAAGGCATGACTCGACGGCGTCGAGTTCGCTGCGTGCCCAAACGCCGAAATCGATCTCGCTCGTTTCGTTGGTCGTCACGGCTTGAGTCGTCATGTCTTTGGTGATCATGAAGCGGTCCAAGGCTTGAGCTGGCCGTCTTCGAGCACCTTCACCTGCACTTCCACGGCTTCAAGCCGGGCGCGGCACAGGTTGAGCAATTCGGCGCCGCGGCGGTAGTTGTCCAGCAATTTGTCGAGTGGCAATTGGCCGCCCTCCATCGCAGCCACCAGACGCTCAAGTTCGGACAGCGCGTCTTCGTAACTGGGGGCGGCCTTTTCGGGCGCAGGAGCGGGTGCAGTTTTCGCCATGTTCAAAACTTTCTATTGTAGTCAGCCGCGCTGCCGGCTTGACTGATGCCAAGTCGGGCGGCGCCGCCCGGTCGGCCAGAGGTACACCGCTAGAATCGCCACCCCGTGCTGTCGAGATATCGCCACTGGCCGCGTTGCGTATTCAAGGAGATCCACCGGATCATGTCCGACCCCCATTTGCCGCCAGAACTCGCTACGCCTTTCGTGGATTCCTTGAATCGCGGAGAGTTGCCTTTGCAGGCATCTGCGTATTTCGACGACGCTTTGTTCCAGCGCGAAATGAGCACCATCTTTCGCCAAGGCCCGCGCTATTTGGGCCACGAATTGGCGGTGCCTGAATCGGGCGATTTCTATACCCTGCCGCAGGAAGGCGACGGCCGCGCTTTGGTTCGCACCGCCGACAGCGTGGAGGTGATTTCCAACGTATGCCGCCATCGCCAAGCCTTGATGCTGCACGGCCGGGGCAACACGCAAAGCAACATCGTCTGCCCGCTGCACCGCTGGACTTACGACTTGAAGGGCCAGCTCATCGGCGCACCGCACTTTGCACAGTCACCTTGCTTGCACCTGAACAACTACAAAACCCGCAGCTGGAACGGCTTGGTGTTCGAGGACAACGGCCGCGACATTGCGGCCGACATGGCCGCTTTGGGCCCGCGCGCCGATTTGGACTTCAGCGGCCACGTGCTCGACCGCGTTCACATGCACGAGTGCAACTACAACTGGAAAACCTTCATCGAGGTGTATTTAGAGGACTACCACGTCGGCCCTTTTCACCCCGGTTTGGGCAACTTCGTGGACGCCGGCAACTTGCGCTGGGAAATGGGCCGCGACTATTCGGTGCAAACCGTGGGTGTGGCCAGCGCCGCGTCGGGTGAAGCACTCGGCAAGCCCGGCTCTGAGGTGTACCGCCACTGGCACGACGAGGTGCTGCGCTTTCAAAACGGGACTTCTCCCAAGCACGGTGCCATCTGGCTCACCTACTACCCCGGCGTGATGATTGAGTGGTATCCCAATGTGCTGGTGGTGTCGACGCTGTACCCGCGCGGGCCTCAAAAAACCACCAACGTGGTGGAGTTTTACTACCCCGAGGAAATTCATGCGTTCGAGCGCGAATACATGAACACACAGCAAGCTGCTTATCTAGAAACCTGCGTCGAAGACGACGAAATTGCGCTGCGCATGGACCAAGGCCGCGCGGCTTTGCATGCGCGCGGCGACCATGAATCGGGCCCCTACCAAAGCCCCATGGAAGACGGCATGGAGCAATTCCACGCCTGGTATCGGCGCGCCATGGACATGCCTGTTGAATAAATTGGCGGCCGGATGAAACCCGCATGAACCCCGCTTGGCTGATGGTGGGAGCGTCGTTTTTGTTCGCCACCATGGGCGTGTGCGTGAAGATGGCCTCTGCCGATTACTCTACCGGTGAGATCGTTTTTTACCGCAGCATCATCGGCACTGTGATGGCGTGGAGCGCAGTGCGTTGGAGCGGCGGTTCGCTGAAAACGCCCGTGCCGCAAATGCACTTTTGGCGCACCGCCTGCGGCATCAGTGCGCTGTGCATGTGGTTTTACTCCATCGGCAATTTGCCCCTGGCCACGGCCATGACCTTGAACTACATGTCATCGGTGTGGATGGCGCTGTTTTTGATTGGTGGCGCGGCCATGCTCGGCACGGCACGCATCGACGGTCGGCTGGTGGCCACCGTGTTGCTGGGCTTTGGCGGGGTTGCGTTGATCTTGCAACCCACCATTGCCGACAACCAGTTGTGGCACGGGCTGATGGGTTTGATCTCGGGCATCGTGGCAGCCACGGCGTTTTTGCAGGTGGCGGGGCTGGCCAAATTGGGCGAGCCTGCGCTGCGCATCGTGTTTTATTTTTCGCTCGGCGGCGTGGTCGCAGGCGCGGGCTTGGCCACATTGACGGGCGGCTGGCATGCGCACCGTCCGCGCGGGGTGGCGCTGCTGTTGGCGGTGGGCTTGTTGGCCACCACGGCGCAGTTCATGATGACCCGCGCTTACGGGCGCGGCAAGCCGCTGGTGAATGCGAGTTTGGCCTACGTGGCCATCGTGTTTTCGTTCGGCTACGGCGTGTGGTTGTTTGACGATCGCATCACCTGGTCGGCCGTGGCGGGCATGGTGTTGATCGTGGGCTCGGGCATTGCGGCGACGCTGCTCAGGCAGGGCACACCGGCGGCCACGGTGGCGAATTCTGCAGAAACTTGAAAGCCAGAAGCCACACACGCCATGCAATCAAAAAACTACTCCAAGCTGATTCAAGCCAGCGATCTGATGGCCTTGATGCGCAGCCCAAATGACCTTGTCGTGTTGGACGTCAGCTTCGATTTGGCCGACACCGAAGCCGGTGAACGCAGCCACGCCGAAGGCCACGTGCCAAGCGCACATTACGTGCATCTGGAGCGCGATTTGAGTGGTGTGAAGACGGGCCACAACGGCCGTCATCCTTTGCCGGAACGCGCTGCGTTTTCCGCCGTTGCAGGTCGACTGGGAATTCGCCCTGGCGTACAAGTCGTGGCACTCGACCGCCAAGGCGGCATGTATGCCGCGCGGCTGTGGTGGATGCTGCGCTGGCTGGGTCATGCCGAGGCAGCGGTGCTTGACGGCGGCGTGGCAGCTTGGCAGACGGCGGGTGGTGTGATGAGCACCGATGCGGTCACGGCAAACGCACTCGCGGCCTATCCAAAGTGCAAGGCTTTGGTCGCCAGCGTGAGTGCCGATCAACTGCTCCAACGCCTGGGCAAAACGCCGCTGATCGATGCCCGCGCGGCTGAGCGTTTTCGCGGCGATGCAGAGCCACTCGACAAACAGGCCGGCCACATTCCCGGCGCACGCAACCGGTTTTACAAAAACAACCTGGACGCGTCAGGCCGCTTCAAATCGGCCGAGATGCTGAGGCAAGATTTCAACGCTTTGTGCGGCTCAACTCCGCCCAGCGAAGTCGTTCATCAATGCGGCTCTGGCGTCACGGCTTGCCACAACATCTTGGCCATGGAAGTGGCGGGCTTGAACGGGTCGATGCTGTACCCGGGCTCTTGGAGCGAGTGGTCGTCAGACCCGAGCAAACCCATCGCCATCGGGTAAGCGCTTCAGTGACGCAGCCCGCTGGTGGCGGCTAACACAATGCCCAGCCCGCCTGCCAACCACGCCAGTTGCGCCGCCGTTTCTTTCAGTGAAAGACGGTGCTGCAGCTGCGGTATCAAGTCGGCCACGGCCACGTAAATAAAGCTGCTGGAGGCAATGACCAGCAAGTACGGAAACAGCGCTTCCCAAGGCCCGACCACGTAGTAGCCCACCACGCCGCCAAGCACCGCCGACAAGCCCGAGGTGGCGTTGTACAGCAGCGCTTTCCGGCGCGACAAACCCGCGTTCAGCAGCACGATGTAGTCGCCCACCTCTTGCGGAATTTCGTGCGCAATGATGGCCAGCGAAGTGGCGATGCCCAACTGAATATCGGTCAAAAAAGCCGCCGCGATGATGATGCCGTCGCAAAAGTTGTGGATGCTGTCGCCCAGCAACACGCTCCACCCTCCCCGCCCCGCTTGCTGCGCATCGAAGCCGTGATGGTGGTGGTGGTCATCGCCCTCGTGATGGTGTTGATGGCGGTACAGCTCGGCCTTCTCGATCAGGAAAAAAAACATCAACCCGCCCAGCAGCGTGGCGAACAAGCTTTGTGGGCTGGCCTTGCTCTCAAACGCTTCGGGCAGCACGTTGAGCAGTGCCGTGCCCAGCAACACGCCGGTTGACAAACTCACCAGATGGCGCACCACTCGGCTGAGCACCGTGACCGTCAAGCTGGCGGCAATCAGCACAGACAACAAGCCCCCGGCGAAGGTGGCCATGACGATGTAGGCGAGGGTCATGCGTTTGGGGAGGCGGGCATTGAAAAGGGCCGCAATCCCTGTGACCAAGAAGGGCGGCCCTGGGTCGGCATAGCAAGCCCGCGATTATCGGGCCTGAACTTCGCTCTGCGGACATCAAACCACGCCGTTGGCCTTGAACCAAGCCGTGGCGCGTTTCCAGCCGTCGTCGGCCGCTTCTTTGCGGTAGCTCGGGCGGTAGTCGGCATGAAAGGCGTGCGGCGTGTCGGGATACACCACAAATTCAGAGCGTTTGGCGGCGTCGTTGCCGGTGGCCAACGCGGTCTTCATGGTGTCGACCGAGGCCTGCGGAATGCCGGTGTCGGCACCGCCGTACAAACCCAGCACGGGGCCGCCCAACTTGCTGACCACATCCACAGGGTTGCTCGGCGACAGCGCATTCGGCGTGCCCACCAAGCGGCCGTACCAGGCCACGCCCGCTTTGACTTTGGGGTTGTGCGCTGCGTACATCCAAGTAATGCGCCCGCCCCAGCAAAACCCAGTGATGCCCAGCTTGCTGGTGTCGCCGCCGTTGGCCTGCGCCCATGCCACGGTGGCGTCGAGGTCGCCCATGACCTGCGCATCGGGCACTTTGCTGATCACTTCGGCAATCAGCTTGGAGATTTCGGCGTAACCCTGTGCGTCGCCCTGGCGCAAGAACATTTCAGGTGCAATGGCGAGGTAGCCCAATTTGGCAAAGCGGCGGGCCACATCGGCAATGTGCTCATGCACACCAAAAATCTCAGAAATCACCAACACCACGGGCAAATTGGTTTTGCCTGCGGGCGCGGCGCGGTAAGCGGCCATTTTGAAATCGCCCACCATGATGGTGACCTCACCGGCGGTCAAACCGGTGCTGTCGGTTTTGATGGTTTGGGCGCTGACGGGCAACACCGCTGCGGCAAAACCCACTCCAACGGAAGCACCGACGGCGCTACCCACAAAGCCGCGCCGGCTGAAGTTTTGCGCGGGCACCAAACTGTTGAAATCGTTGACGAGCATGGGAATCTCCGTGGGGTTGAAAAGTGCGGGTTGAAAACGAACTGAGCTGCATTGTGTGTGCTGCTGCCGAAAGCCCGTCTCGTTTGCCATGACAATTCCCGCCATGCCTGAAATCGACAAAGCCTTCTCCAAATTGAGCCCACAGTCGCGTGAACACAGCAACTCGCGCTGGCCCGATCACTTGGCCGGCATCGACATCGGTTCGAACAGCTTCAGGCTGGAAATTGCACAGGTCATAGACGGCAAATACCGCCGCGTCGAGTACCTCAAAGAAACTGTGCGCTTGGGTGCCGGGCTAGACGAGCAAGGTCTTTTGAGCGAAGAAGCGGTGTTGCGCGGCTTGACGTGTTTAGCGCGATTTGCAGATCGTTTGAAGGGCTACGAAAGCTGGCAAATTCGCGCGGTGGCCACGCAGACGCTGCGCGAGGCGCGCAACCGCGACGCCTTTTTGGCGCGCGCTCAAGCAGTGCTGGGTTTCCCAATTGAGGTGATTTCAGGCCGCGAAGAAGCGCGACTGATTTACGCCGGTGTGGCGCGCTTGCAGCCGTCGAATCAAACGCGTTTGGTAATTGACATCGGCGGCCGGTCGACCGAGATGATTTTGGGCAAGGCGCGCAAGCCGCTTCGGGCCGAGTCTTTCCAAGTTGGCAGCGTCAGTTTGTCGATGAAGTACTTTGGCGATGGCCGCTTTACTGAGGCCGCCTTCCGCGCCGCGCAGGTGGCTGCGGGTGCCGAGCTGGAAGAAGCGCTGGAGCCGTTTGCGTCAAAGCATTGGAAAGAAGCATTGGGCTCATCGGGCTCGGTCGGCGCGGTGTCGCAGGTGCTGGTGGCCAACCACATCACCGACGGCCGTGTGACGCCCGACGGGCTGCGCTGGCTGATGGACCAATGCCTGCGCGCAGGCCGGGTCGACAAACTGGCGCTGGCCGGCATCAAGGAAGACCGGCGCGCAGTGATTGCGGGTGGCTTGTCCATTTTGTACACGGTGGCCACGCATTTCGGCATTGAAAGCCTGATGCCTGCGCGAGGGGCCCTGCGCCAAGGCGTGGTGTTTGATTTGGACGAGCGCTTGAACACCGCAGCGGAAATGGGCACAAGCGACCACCGAGGTGGTCAAGACATTCGCGATGCATCGGTTCTTGAACTGCAGCACCGCTTCCTGGTGGACATGCCGCAAGCCAAGCGTGTCATGGAGGTGGCGCGCACTTTGCATCAGCAGGTGCAGCCCAGCGCTGCGCGCGAGACGCAGCGTGAACTGCAATGGGCCTGCGCCGTGCATGAAATCGGCATGATGGTGTCACACCACGACCACCACCGGCACAGTGCCTACATGCTGGCGAACGTGGACGCCGCAGGCTTTTCGCAATCGCAGCAGCGTCACTTGGGCGAGCTGGTGCTGGCGCAACGCGGCGGCTTGCGCAAAGTGGAATCCGCCTTGACCAACGAGGACTTTGCCTGGCAAGTGCTGTGCTTGCGCTTGGCCACCATCAAGTGCCATGCACGCGGTGAGGTGAGCCACAAAGTGCTGAAGCTGAAGCGCGATTGGGCGCAAGCCAGCTTGTCGTTCAGTGCCGAGTGGGCCGAGGCTCACCCGCGCACCATGTACTTGTTGCAAGAAGAAGTGGCTGCGTGGGAACGCAGCGGGAGTTTGAAGTTGGTGTTGCAGGGGTGAACCCGCATGCACCAAATCTATTGACTGACTCAGCGCGCCCAACGCCAATCGCGCACCTCGGGCATGTCGTCGCCGTGTTCGCTGATGTAGAGCTTGTGGCGTTGCATGTCGCTCCAGTAGCGGTCTCGCGCTGCGCCGATCTGGCCGCTCAAACGAGGAATGCGTGTGATGGCATCCAAAGCCAGTTGAAAGCGGTCTAAGTTGTTGAGCACCACCATGTCAAACGGCGTGGTGGTGGTGCCTTCTTCTTTGTAGCCACGCACGTGAATGTTGTCGTGGTTGCGGCGTCGGTAGGTGAGTTTGTGAATCAAGGCTGGGTAGCCGTGGAAGGCAAAGATGACCGGTTTGTCGGCGGTGAACATGGCGTCGAAGCCAGCGTCTGACAGGCCATGCGGATGCTCAGAAGGCGGCTGCAAGGCCATCAGATCCACCACGTTCACAACGCGAATTCGGATGTCAGCCACGTAGCTGCGCAGCAGCATCACCGCAGCCAGCGCTTCCAGCGTGGGCACGTCCCCAGCGCACGCCATCACCACATCGGGCTCACCTTCATCGCTGGCCCATTGCCACACACCGGCGCCCGCCGTGCAGTGGCGCACGGCGGCGTCCATGCTCAACCACTGCGGCGCGGGCTGCTTGCCGGCGACGATGAGGTTGATGTAATTACGGCTGCGCAAACAGTGGTCGGCCACCGACAACAAGCAGTTGGCATCCGGCGGCAAATAGATGCGCACCACGTCTGACTTTTTGCTAGCCACGTGGTCCATGAAGCCGGGGTCTTGGTGCGAAAAGCCGTTGTGATCTTGTCGCCAGACGTGCGAGCTGAGCAAGTAGTTCAGCGAGGCGATGGGTTGGCGCCACGGGATTTGATGGCACACCTTCAGCCATTTGGCATGCTGATTCATCATCGAATCGATGATGTGAATGAAGGCTTCGTAGCAAGAGAAAAAGCCGTGTCGCCCAGTGAGCAAATAGCCCTCCAACCAGCCTTGGCACAGGTGCTCGCTCAACACCTCCATCACGCGGCCGTCGGTGGCCAGGTGGTTGTCGCCTTCAATGATGTCGGCCATCCAGGTTTTTCCGCTCACCTCAAACACCGGGTCCAGGCGGTTGCTGGCGGTCTCGTCGGGGCCAAAAACGCGGAAGTTCTCAGACACCAAGTTCAGCTTCATCACGTCGCGCAAAAACCGCCCCAACACACGCGTGGTCTCAGTGTCTGCCGCGCCGGGCTGCTCTACCTTGACTGCATATTCGTGGAAGCTGGGCAGCGTCAAAGGCTTCAACAAACTGCCGCCGTTGGCATGCAGGTTGGAACCCATGCGGTGACGCCCGGTGGGTGCCAGTGCGGCCAGCGTTTCCAAAAACTGGCCGTTGTCGTCGAACAACTCTTGGGGCCGGTAGCTCTGCAGCCAGGCTTCAAGTTGCACCACGTGCTCATTGGTTTTGAAGCTGGCAATGGGCACTTGGTGCGAGCGCCACGTGCCTTCCACCGGCAAGCCGTCTACCGTCTTGGGGCCCGTCCAGCCTTTGGGCGTGACCAGCACGATCATGGGCCAGCGCGGTCGGTGCACAGCAGCGCCAGATCTGGCCTCAGCCTGGATGTTTTGAATCTTTTTCAGCACGATGTCCAGCGTGCCGGCCATCGCTTGATGCACCAGCGCCGGGTCGTCGCCTTCCACAAAGAAGGGTTCGTGGCCGTAGCCTCGCATCAGGTCGATCAGCTCTTCCCGGCTTATGCGCGCCAGCAGTGTGGGGTTGGCAATTTTGTA
>JANPNT010000609.1:0-1768 GCA_031427655.1 Burkholderiales bacterium | reverse complement strand
CTCGGGCAGCATCAAATCGCCGGCGACAAGGCCTTCTGATTCAAGGTTTTTATCGAGCCACTCGGCTTTTGCGGTGGGCTCGTTGCGGAAGCACACGATCCAGACGCTGGAGTCGACGAGGATCAATTGCCAGTGCCTGTATCAATCTTCGCGCCTCATCGCGTCGTGCTCGCCTTCCGATCCGTGCGTTCCCCCGAGTTTGTGCAACTCAGTTTGCTGTTTCAGCCGCAACAAGGTTCGCAGCGTCATCGCCCCACGGCCTCACGCTTGGTGCGAACACCTGTCGCCTTGAAGGTAGCGACCCTGACCATGTCGTCGATCACCACGTTGGTTCGCATGGTGTGCACCTTGGATAAATGTGTACACATCGTGAACACCAAAACTCGGTTCCAACTTCGTTCGCTTTAACGCAGCCGCTTGTTGGCGGCGTACGCGCTGATGAGCGTTGCAAGCCGCTGCCTACAACCAGTAAGCCCACAGACGCGCAAAAAACTCTTTGACACGAACGTTCAAGGGGCGCTGTTTCCAATCGGTCAGCGTGATGGTTTTGGAAGCAGCCAAATCATGATCGAACATTTTTTGTACTTGCGCGCCGAAATCGGCCCCGATCACCACCGCGTTGACTTCTTGATTGTGCAAAAAACTGCGCCAGTCGAGGTTGGTGGAACCGACCGTGGCCCACACGCCATCGATGAGCGCGGTTTTGGAATGCAGGATCACGTCCAGGCGTTCGTGAATCTTCACGCCGGAACTCAGCAATCTTTCGTAGTAACTGCGGCCCGCGTGAAAAATCAGCCATGAGTCGGTTTGGCTGGGCAAGATCAATTCCACTGCCACGCCGCGCCGCGCTGCGCCTTCTAAAACATCGAGCAACTGGGGGTCGGGTGCAAAGTACGCGTTGGTGATGTTCACCGTGTCTTGCGCATTCGCAATGGCTGACACCAATTCGGCGTACACCAGGCTTAAAGGCTCGTCGGGCGAGCTGCCCACCGCGCGAACCACTTGCGGACCTTCAGCTTTCAGGGCGGGAAAATAATTTTTTTCCGCCAGCACTGGGCCCAGCTGGTCTTTCCAAGTGCTGATGAACAGCTTTTGAAATTCGGCAACCACCGGTCCGCTGATGCGCAGATGGGTGTCGCGCCACGCCGGTCCATTCGTCTTTGCCGAACGCGAGCCAAGCTTGAACGAGCTGCTCGAATACACACTGCTGATGTTGATGCCACCCAAAAAAACCAAGCGCCCGTCGACGATCAACAGTTTGCGGTGATCGCGCTGGTTCAGCTCCCATCCTTTGCGTGCCAGCGCGGGGTTGATCGGGTTGAACTCCAATGTCTGGATGCCGTTGTCTGTGAGTGCGGCGAAAAACGCGGGTGGCGTGGACAAGGTGCCCACGCTGTCGCGTATCAAATTCACCTGCACGCCCGCCCTTTGCTTGGCTATCAACGCGCCAGCAAAAAGCTGACCTACCTCGTCGTCATCGAGGATGTAGGTTTCCATGTTGATGTGGTCGCGCGCCGATTCGATGGCGGCCAACATGGCTTGGTAGGTGGCCGGGCCGTCTTGCAGCAGCGTCACCGCGTTGCCCGCCGTCAAGGGGCTGCCGGTGAGCGCACCCTCCCTGAGCAAGTGGCGCCGTACGGCTTCGGCGCCGGTTTGGTCGCTGCTTAAACGCGCCACTACGTTTTTCGTCTGAGCGGCCGTAAGCGTTGTTCGACCTCTTTGTAAAGTGACCGTGTCAGTCTTGCCGGTCACGTCGAAGCTGCTGATG
>JANPNT010000608.1:0-3499 GCA_031427655.1 Burkholderiales bacterium | reverse complement strand
CTGCACTCGCGGCCAGAGCGGCGTCCAAAAACAGCGTTTCCAATTTGAAGAGTGGGGCGGTGCTGAGCAATTGGGCGGGTGGGTGAGCGCGGCTCGTCGCGTTGCCGCTTGGCTTGCCATTGGCCTTGCCGGCGTCAGAGGCGATCCCCATCGACAGCGACCCCACCGCCCCGGCGTTGCCACTCACGCCGCTGTGCCAACGGCTGTCCAGCACCAAACCGCCACCGATGAAAGTGTCTACAAAAACGTACAAAAAGCTGCGCCGGTTGCGGCCGTGCCCCGACACCAGCTCCGTTACGCAGGCGGCCGAGGTGTCTTTGATGAAAGCCACCGGCAGCTTGGTCAACGCAGCCACGCGTTCGCGGATGTCAATGCCGTCCCAGCTGTGTGCCACTTGCGGCGCCAAGCCGAGCAGCGTTTGCCAGCCACCCAGCGACAACGGTGCCGCTACGCCCGCACCAATCAAGCGATTGCGCAGCGCGGGCTTCAGCCCGCGCGCCAATTCGCGCAGCAGGCGGTCAATTTCGGTGAACAGCGTGTCGGGGTTGGGAAAGTCGTAGCGCAGCGTCAAGCGTTGGCGCACCTGAGCGGTGAAGTCGACCAAGCGCGCGTCCAGACTGCACCGCCCGATCTTGATGCCGATGGAAAACGCGCCGTCGGGGTTCAGCGCCATCGGCACCGATGGCTGGCATGTTGTGGCTCACCAAATTGCTTGCCTCACCAAAGGTGTTGTCATCACCAAAGGTGTCGTCATTACAAGCGGTGTTGCGTTGCTGAGGGCGGTTGACATCACCGCGCCTCCTTGCGCGACAACTGATGGGCGGTCACCGCCAGGATCACCAAAACGCCGGTGATGAGCACTTGGGAAACCTACGGCACACCCAGCAAGGTCAAGCCGTTGCGCAACATGCCGACGTTCACCGCGCTCAACAAACTGCCCAAAATAATGCCGCGCCCGCCCAACAAACTGGTGCCGCACAACACCACAGCGGTGATGGCGTCGAAGTTCTCGGTTTGCCGCGTTGGCGTTCAGCGCCTTGAATTTTCAGTGGCCGACGTGATTGAATCAAATCAATGTATTGACAGAAATCCCCTGTGATGCAAGCTCGCCTGTTGCCAAGTGCTTCGCGTCGCACAGCACCGTCCATCCAACCCGACTAAGCAGGAGCATGCCGTGATCCTTGTCTGTGGTGAAGCCTTAATGGATGTGTTTGCGGCCGAGCAAACACCCACCGGTTTGATGCTGGATGCGCGCGTCGGCGGCTCGCCCTTCAATGTTGCGGTGGGCCTGGCGCGCATGACCCAACCGGTGGCTTTTTTGTCGGCCGTGTCCACCGGGTTTTTGGGTGATCGATTGATGTCGGCGTTGCAGGCCGAGGGTGTGAACACCAGCGCCGTCGCGCGCACCGCCGCGCCCACCACGCTGAGCTTGGTGGGGCTCGACGCGCAGGGCGTGCCTGCCTATTCCTTTTATGGTCATGGTGCGGCCGACAGGCAGTTGCACCTGGCTGACTTGGCTGCATTAAACGCTTTCGGTGATGGGTTGAAGGCCGTTCATTTGGGTTCTTATGCCGCCGTGGTGGAGCTGACGGCGTCCACCCTGCGCGCGCTGGTGGAACGCGAGCACACGCGCTGCCTCATCGCCTACGACCCCCAACCTGCGCCTGAACGTGGAGCCCGACTTGAGTGTGTGGCTGCGCACTGTGGCGTGGATGTTGCCGCGCACGCACTTGCTGAAAATCAGCGACGAAGATCTGGCGCTCTTGCAGCCCGGCGTGGCGGCGGCCGACTTTGCGTCGCATGCCTTGTCGCAAGGCGTGACCTGGGTCGTCGTCACGCGCGGTGGTAACGGCGCTCAGGCGTGGTCGGCGCGGGGCCACGTCCAGGTGCCATCGCCACGTGTCAATGTGGTGGACACCGTGGGCGCAGGCGACACCTTTCAGGCCGCTTTGCTGACCTGGTTGGCCGAGCAGCAAGCGCTCAGCCCGCGTGCCATGGCGCACCTGGATCTGGCCGCAATGGAGCAGGCCTTGCGCTTTGCCGCTGCAGCCGCGTCGCTCACCTGCTCACGTCGCGGTGCCGACATGCCCCGACGTGTTGAACTGCCGGGCTGAGCTGCCGGGCTGAAACGGCTGACTGAAGAGCGCAGCACTCCTGCCAAAGCTGAGGCCGCGCACAGATCACTCTTTTGGGCGCCGCGATTCGGAGCGCTGCGCTGATGACCGCAGCAGCTCGAACAGCGCTGTGATTTGCGGCTTTATTCGTCGATACCGCTGCACCGAGCCGAATAAAATCAACCGCTGCGCGCTGTGCGCCGGCCCCTTCCACGCTCGGCGTTGTGCAGCGAAAGGATCGTTGATGAAACTCAGGTTGAGGCACCCGCGGCGCGCCAGCGCGCTGTTGCCAACCTGCGTGTTTTTGGCGGGCGCTTGCCTGGCTGCGGCGTTAGGTTGGTGGCTGCGTGAAGAAGTGCGCGGCGAAGCGCAGATCGAGTTTCAGCGCAACGTGGAGCGCGTGGGTGAAGACATCACGAGCCGTTTTCATGGTCCCGTCAACGGCCTGAAGGGCGTGGCCGCCCTGTACGCGGCCAGCCCGCGCGCGGGTCGCGCCGAGTTCGATGCTTACATCGAAGCCCGTGACCCAGCACGCGAGTTCCCCGGTGTTCGTGCCTTCGGTTTCGTGCAGCGTGTGCAGCGCATTGATGTGGACGCTTTCGTCGCCCAAGAGCGAATCCACAACGCGGCGCACTTCAGCGTTCGCCCCCTGGTCAACAGCCAACTCGACACCCTTTATGTGGTGAAGTACGTAGCCCCCGCTTTGGGCAACGCAGCGGCTTTGGGTTTGGACGTGGGCTCTGAGCCCTTGCGCCGCGAAGCCATCGAAAGGGCGGTGGACACCGGCCAAGCCACGCTCACCGCGGCGATTTCTCTGCAACACGATTCGCTGCGCAGCACAGGCTTCATCGCCTACCTGCCGGTGTACCGCTCAGGCACTGACCCGGCCACAGCGGCCCAACGCCGGTCGGCCTTGGTGGGTCTGGTGTGCGCTTCCATCATGGCCGCAGATTTGTTGAACACGGTTTCGAAAGTGCAGGCGCAGTCGGTTGAGTTTGCGCTTTTCGATGGTGCTGACGGGCAGCCCGCCAAGAGCTTGGTTTTTGACTCGCGCGCTCTGCGCTAGGCTGGCGGCTTGGCTGGGACGGCGAACGCAGCGGGCGGTCGATTTGAGACAACGCGCGCCTTGTACTTGCCCGGTCGTTCGTCGAGCCTGCAGGTGCGCAGCACGCCCGAATTCGATGCGACCTATCCGGCGTCTCCGCCTTGGTTGGTTTTTTTGGGTGGGGTGTTGGCCAGTGCCATGTTGGCTGGTTTGGTGTGGCAGCAAAGCTCGGGCCGTCGGCGTGCCGAGCGCTTGGCGCAGGAGATGACCAGCGACTTGAACCGCATGGCGCAGGTGGTGAAGCACACCACCGATTCGGTCATCATCACGGACGCTGCGA
>JANPNT010000607.1:0-4634 GCA_031427655.1 Burkholderiales bacterium | reverse complement strand
GTGTCGCAAACCGCGTGTGCGCATCGAGGCACAAATGCACGGTGGCGGGCATGAGCGCGGCATGCGTTCGGGCAGCTTGGCGACGCATCAAATTGTGGGCATGGGCGAGGCTTATCGCATTGCCAAACTTGAGATGGGCGTGGAGATTGAGCGCATACGCATGTTGCAACAACGGCTGATCACTGGCCTTCAGGGCATGGAGCAAACCTTCTTGAATGGCCATGCTGAAAAGCGCGTGCCGCACAACGTGAACATGTCGTTCAACTTCGTCGAAGGCGAGTCGCTGATCATGGGCATCAAAGGCATTGCGGTGTCCAGCGGCTCGGCCTGTACCTCGGCCAGCTTGGAGCCCAGCTATGTGCTGCGCGCCCTGGGCCGCAGCGACGAGTTGGCGCATTCCTCACTGCGAATGTCAATTGGCCGTTGGACCACGGTAGAAGAAATTGATTACGTAATCGCGACCTTGAAAGACCGCGTGGCCAAGCTGCGCGATTTGTCGCCTTTGTGGGACATGTACAAAGACGGCGTCGACATCAGCACGATTCAATGGGCTGCTCATTGAACGTCTGAATCTGAAACGGCATGAGTTAAAAGACAGAATCTGGAGAACTGACATGGCATACAGCGAAAAAGTGGTGGAGCATTACGAGAACCCGCGCAACGTGGGCTCGTTCGACAAGGGCGACGATTCGGTCGGTACCGGCATGGTGGGCGCACCGGCTTGCGGCGACGTGATGAAGCTGCAAATCAAGGTGAACCCCGTCACCGGTTTGATCGAAGATGCGAAGTTCAAGACCTACGGTTGCGGCTCGGCCATTGCGTCGAGCTCGCTGGTGACCGAATGGGTCAAGGGCAAATCTTTGGACCAGGCGCTGGAAATCAAAAACACTCACATCGCCGAAGAACTGGCGCTGCCTCCGGTGAAGATTCACTGCTCCATCTTGGCCGAAGACGCTATCAAGGCGGCAGTGAGCGATTACAGGGCGAAGATTGCAGCTTCGACCGCTTCGCTGGCAGCCGCGGCAGTTCACTAAGACCATGGCAGTCACTCTCAGCGAAGCCGCAGCGCGCCACGTGACGCGCTACATCACCAAACGCGGCAAGGGCGTGGGTGTGCGCTTGGGCGTGAAAACCACAGGCTGTTCGGGCTTGGCCTACAAGCTGGAGTATGCGGACGACGTGGCACCTGAAGATGTGGTGTTCGAAGGTCACGGCGTGAAGGTGCTGATCGACCCTAAGAGCCTGCCTTATCTGGATGGCACTGAGCTCGACTTTGTGCGCGAAGGCTTGAACGAAGGCTTCAAGTTTCACAACCCTCGCGAAAAAGACCGCTGCGGTTGCGGTGAATCGTTTCGGGTTTGAACTTGGCATCGCCATTGAAAAGCGCGGCTGCGGTCGCGCTTTTTCATGTCTGTTTTTTTTGAACCATGAACCTTCACAGCACCGACTTCGAATTGTTCGCCACACCTGCCGTGTTGGCCTTTGATCGCAGCGCCTTGGACGCCCGCTGGCGCGCCTTGCAAGCCGAAGTTCACCCAGACAAGTTTGCCGCCGAAGGTGCCGCCGCGCAGCGCGTGGCCATGCAGTGGGCAGTGCGCGTGAACGAGGCCTACCAACGCTTAAAGGACCCGCTGCGCCGTGCCGCTTACTTGTGTGAGCTCAACGGCACGCCTGTCAACGCCGAGAACAACACGGCCATGCCGACATCATTCTTGATGCAACAAATGGAATGGCGTGAAGCCTTGGACGACGCGCGTGCGCTGCCTGTCGTGGAATCGCTGGCAACCGAAGTTGCCACGCACCGTAAAACTGCTTTGGCCGATTTGCAAATCACCATCGACGACAAGCGCGACTTCACCGCCGCTGCCCAACAAGTCAGAGCCCTCATGTTCGTAGAGCGCTTTGAGGCCGATGTCGATCAGCGCCTCGAAGCGCTGGGACAATAACGTGATGGCATTACTTCAAATATCCGAACCCGGCGGCACGCCCGATCCGCACCAGCGGCGCATTGCCGTGGGCATCGACCTGGGCACCACGCATTCGCTCGTGGCGGCGGTGCGCAACAGCGTGGCTGAGTGTTTGCCCGACGCAGTCGGTCGCGTGATCTTGCCGTCTGCGGTGCGTTACCTGGCTCAGGGTCGGCGACAAATTGGTCATGACGCGATGAGTGAAGCGGCCGCCGATCCGCGCAACACCATCACCTCCGTCAAGCGTTTCATGGGCCGCGGCTTGAGCGACGTGAAAGACCGCGCCAGGCTGCCGTATGACTTCATCGACACGCCGGGGATGGTGCAAATCCAAACGGTGGACGGAATCAAATCGCCGGTACAAGTTTCGGCGGAAATTTTGGCCACGCTGCGCTTTCGCGCTGAAGACAGCTTCAACGACGAGTTGTTCGGTGCCGTGGTCACCGTGCCCGCCTACTTTGACGACGCACAGCGCCAAGCCACCAAAGACGCGGCCCAATTGGCGGGCCTGAATGTGCTGCGCCTGATCAACGAGCCCACTGCGGCGGCCATCGCCTATGGTTTGGAAAACGGCTCGGAAGGCTTGTACGCCATCTACGACTTGGGCGGCGGCACGTTTGACATCTCCTTGTTGCGCCTGACCGCTGGCGTTTTTGAAGTGGTCGCCACGGGCGGCGACTCGGCTTTGGGCGGCGATGACTTTGACCACTTGCTGGCTGATTGGGCCTTGACCCAGGCTGGAATGAAGGCCGAATCTGCGCAAGACAAACGCGCGGTGCTGGTAGCTGCGCGCGCCGCCAAAGAAAAGCTGTCCAGCACCGATCACACTACCTTGGCTTGCCCTTTGGGCGCGACAGAACTTTCGGTTCGCGTAACGCGCGAACAGCTTGAGTCGCTCGGCTCTGAGCTGCTCGCACGCACACTCACCGCCCTGCGCAAAGTGCTACGCGACGCGAAAGCCGACAAGGCCGACGTGCAAGGCGTCGTCATGGTCGGCGGCTCCACCCGCATGCCCATGGTGCAAGCCGCAGTGGCCGAGTTTTTTGGCAAACCGCCGCTCACCAATTTGAACCCCGACGAGGTGGTGGCCTTGGGCGCGGCCATCCAAGCCAACGCTTTGGCGGGCAACGCGGGGGCCGATGACTTGTTGTTGCTTGACGTGATTCCGCTGTCGTTGGGCTTGGAAACCATGGGCGGTTTGGTGGAACGCATCATCCCGCGCAACAGCACCATCCCCACCGCGCGCGGTCAAGACTTCACCACCTTCAAAGACGGCCAAACCGCACTGGCCGTGCACGTGGTGCAAGGCGAGCGCGAGCTGGTGTCTGACTGCCGCTCGCTGGCGCGCTTTGAGTTGCGCGGCATTCCGCCGATGGTGGCCGGTGCGGCGCGAATTCGCGTGAGCTTTCAGGTCGACGCCGACGGGCTGTTGGCGGTGAGTGCGCGCGAAGAAGTCTCAGGCGTTGAGGCATCCATCACCGTCAAACCCAGCTACGGTTTGAGCGACGAAGAAGTGGCGCGCATGCTGACCGAGAGCTTCACCGCCGCCGAGGGCGACATGCGCCTGCGCAGCCTGCGTGAATCGAGCGTTGAAGCGGAACGCATGTTGTTGGCCACTCGCGCTGCCTTGGCGGCCGACGCTGACTTGCTCAGCGCCGAGGAAAACGCGTCGATCCAGGCCTTGCTGTTGGCGCTGGAGTCCAGCCGCAAAGGCGAAGACCATCACGTGATTGACGCCGCGGTGGAAGCCCTGGCCAAAGGCACCGAAGCCTTCGCCGCCGAGCGCATGAACCGTGGCATACGCCGGGCTCTGTCAGGTCGGCGCGTTGAAGATGTCTGATTGAACTTGTTGACGATCCATGCCCATCATCAAAATCCTGCCCCACCCCGAATACTGTCCTCAAGGCACCCAAATCGAAGCGCCAGCCGGCACCTCGGTGTGCGAGGCCATGCTGGAAAACGGCATCAACATCGAACACGCTTGCGAGTTGAGCTGCGCCTGCACCACTTGCCATATCGTGGTGCGCGAAGGCTTCAAATCACTGGGTGAAATGGACGAGGTGGAAGAGGATTTGCTCGACCGTGCATGGGGCTTGGAGCCACTGTCACGCCTGTCGTGTCAGGCGATCTTGTCGCAGGTGGACGTGACAGTGGAGATACCGAAGTACACGATCAATCACGCGAAAGAGAAGCACTGATTGAATTGCTCCCTCCCCCTAGCAGGAGGAGCGCTGGGGTGGGGGTGGAATCCCAGAAAAGTAAGATGCTTGCTCGGGCAAGGGCCGAGACCTCCAACCCAACCTTCCCCCCGGGAGGGGCGCCGAGACCCCCATCCCGACCTTCCCCCCCGGGAGGGGGAAGGGCCAAATCAGGCCGCCACGGCCTCGACCTTCGCATGCCGCGTGTACAAGAAGTCCAGCACCTGCCTGCGATGCTGCACATAGCGCGCATCGTCGGCCAACTGCACCCGATTGCGTGGGCGCTCTAAGGTCACCATCAGAATTTGACCGATCGTGGCCGCAGGCCCGTTGGTCATCATCACGATGCGGTCGGACAGCAACACGGCCTCGTCTACGTCGTGCGTCACCATCACCACCGTGCTGTGGGTGCGCGCCACGATCTTGAGCAGTTCGTCTTGCAGATGTGCGCGTGTCAGGGCATCGAGCG
>JANPNT010000606.1:0-2781 GCA_031427655.1 Burkholderiales bacterium | reverse complement strand
CCCGGTCGCCGGGCGGTGGTCAAGGTGGTGCATGCGCATCTCCATAAAGGCAAACCCGAAGCGTCGCTGGTGGAGCCTCAGTTCCAACACGCTGGTCGCAACAACAACGGGCACATCACGATTCGCCATAAAGGTGGCGGTCACAAGCACCACTACCGAGTGGTTGATTTTGTGCGCAACAAAGACGCGATTCCGGCCAAGGTCGAGCGCATTGAGTACGACCCCAACCGCACGGCGCACATCGCGTTGGTGTGCTACGCAGACGGCGAACGTCGCTACATCATTGCCCCCCGCGGCTTGGAAGTGGGTGCCACCCTGTTGAGCGGTGCGGAAGCGCCGATCAAAGCAGGCAACACGCTGCCGATTCGCAACATTCCCGTTGGTTCGATCATTCACTGCATCGAAATGCTGCCTGGAAAGGGCGCGCAGATTGCGCGTTCGGCCGGCACCGCGTGCACGTTGCTGGCTCGCGAGGGCACCTACGCTCAGGTTCGCTTGCGCTCCGGTGAGGTTCGCAAGATCCACATCGACTGCCGCGCGACCATCGGTGAAGTGTCCAACGAAGAACATAGCCTGCGCCAGTACGGCAAGGCCGGTGCCAAGCGTTGGAAAGGCATACGCCCGACGGTTCGCGGTGTCGCGATGAACCCAGTGGATCACCCTCACGGCGGCGGCGAAGGCCGTACTGGCGAAGGTCAGGTGCCTGTTTCTCCATGGAACACCATGACCAAGGGATACCGCACCCGCAACAACAAACGCACGCAAACGTTTATCGTTTCGCGTCGTAAAAAGTAAGGGGCTGCTGAGATGACCCGTTCACTGAAAAAAGGTCCGTTCGTTGACCACCACCTGATGGCCAAAGTTGAAAAAGCCGTCGCCATCAAAGACAAAAAGCCCATCAAGACTTGGTCGCGCCGCTCGACGATCCTCCCCGATTTTATCGGTGTGACGATTGCTGTGCACAACGGCAAACAACACGTGCCTGTGTACGTGACAGATCAGATGGTCGGACACAAGCTTGGTGAATTTGCGCTGACCCGCACGTTCAAGGGCCATCCGGCTGACAAAAAGGCCAATAAGAAGTAAGGATGACAACGATGGAAACCAAATCGATCGTTCGTGGCGTCCGCCTCTCTGCCGACAAAGGACGCCTTGTGGCTGACCTGATTCGCGGCAAGAAGGTCGACCATGCACTCAACATCCTGGCATTCACTCAAAAGAAAGCCTCGGGCATCATCAGGAAGTGTTTGGAGTCAGCCATCGCCAACGCCGAACATAACGACGGTGCCGACATTGATGAGCTGATGGTCAAGACGATATTCGTAGAGCAAGGCACCACACTGAAGCGCTTTTCTGCCAGAGCCAAAGGGCGTGGCAACCGCATCAGCAAGCCGACTGCGCACATCTACATCACCGTCGGCAACTGAGGCTCAAGGAACACCATGGGACAAAAGATTCACCCAACCGGATTTCGTCTGCCGGTCACCCGCAATTGGTCTTCACGTTGGTATGCGTCGAATAAAAACTTCGCCACCATGTTGGCCGAGGACTTGCGCGTTCGCGAATATCTGAAGATCCGCTTGAAGAGCGCGGCCGTGTCGCGCATCCTCATCGAGCGACCGGCCAAGAACGCTCGAATCACGATTTTCTCGGCGCGTCCGGGCGTAGTGATCGGGAAGAAAGGCGAAGACATTGAGAGCTTGAAGGCTGAGCTGACACGCCGCCTGGGCGTGCCAGTGGCGGTGAACATTGAAGAAGTCCGCAAGCCTGAGATAGATGCGCAGTTGATCGCTGACAGCATCACGCAGCAGCTCGAAAAACGCATCATGTTCCGTCGGGCGATGAAGCGTGCGATGCAAAACGCGATGCGTCTTGGAGCTCAAGGCATCAAGCTAATGTCCTCGGGCCGCTTGAATGGCATTGAGATTGCGCGCTGTGAGTGGTACCGCGAGGGTCGCGTGCCACTTCATACCCTAAAAGCCGACATCGACTACGGATTCTCAGAAGCCAAAACGACCTATGGCATCATCGGTGTGAAGTGCTGGGTTTATCGCGGCGACCGCTTGGCCAATGGAGACGCGCCCGGCATCGTGACACCTCCGGGTGCCGATGACGACCGACGTCCACGTCGCAACGCACGTCCTGGTGGAGCGCCTAGCGCACCTGCGGGTCGCGGCGGCCGTCCTGGCGGTGGTAGTGGCAACAGCGGTGGTCCTGGTGGCAGCTTTGATCGTGGCGTGCCACGTCAGACAGCAGCGCCCACCGATGGTAGTTCAGCCAAACCAGCCGACTCGGCGGGTGAAGCCAGCAAGACCCCTGCTGTGAAGCGCGTGCGCAAAGCCGTACCGCCCACACCGGCCGAGTCCAAAGGAGAATAAGAATGTTGCAACCAGCACGCAGAAAATACCGCAAGGAACAGAAGGGTCGTAACACTGGTGTTGCCACGCGCGGTGCCAAGGTCTCCTTCGGTGACTTTGGTTTGAAGGCTATTGATCGCGGTCGCTTGACTGCACGTCAAATCGAGGCAGCTCGTCGCGCCATTTAGCGCCACGTTAAACGCGGCGGTCGCATCTGGATCAGGATTTTCCCGGACAAGCCCATCTCTCAAAAGCCAGCTGAAGTGCGTATGGGCAACGGCAAGGGCAACCCGGAGTACTACGTCGCTGAAATTCAGCCAGGTAAAGTGCTCTATGAAATCAACGGTGTTCCGGAGGAGTTGGCCCGTGAAGCATTCAGGTTGGCGTCTGCCAAGCTGCCGCTTCGCACCACCTTCGTCGCACG
>JANPNT010000605.1:0-4834 GCA_031427655.1 Burkholderiales bacterium | reverse complement strand
TGCGCTCAGTGCCCGGAGTGGTTCCGTGCGACACGCGCAGAAAGTCAAGCAGCCGCTCTTTGTCAGAGTCGGTCAATGCATCGTCCGTCGACGCCTTGCTGACACCAGCTGACTGCAGTTGCTCGAGCAGTGCGGCAGCGGGGCGTTTCAGCTCAGCGGCGAATTGGGCGACGGTGGTCACAGCCATTGGTAAATCCTTGAATTACGGGGTCTTGCACAAAATTTTGTTTGTCTAAGGTGCTGTCTGATGTGATGTCAGCGGCACCCGTGGTTTGAGGTGGTTACCTCCAACCCGATCAGGTGGTGAACCAATGTTCACGCGCCTTCATGATCAACGTTTTGGCTTTTTCTTCTTCCATTCCGGTCATTTCGGTCAGCTCGTCGACCGCCAAATCGGCCAAGTCATCACGGGTGTGAACGCCGCCTTCGGCCAAGGTGGCAATCATTTCTGGCGTGACGCCTGCCAGGTCGCGAAGGTCCAGCGACACGTCGTTGACCTTCTCTTCTTTGGCGATTTCCATCGTCAGCAAAGCGTCTTTGGCGCGGGTGCGCAGCTCGTTGACGGTGTCTTCGTCGAAGCCTTCAATTTCCAACATTTCTTGCATCGGAACGTAGGCAACCTCTTCCAAGCTGGCGAAGCCTTCTCCGATCAAAATGTCGGCCACCTCAACGTCCACGTCGAGCTTTTCAACGAAGAGCTTGCGAACGCTGTCGCTCTCGACGGCTTGCTTGGCCGACGACTCTTCGGCAGTCATGATGTTGATGCGCCAGCCCGTCATCTCAGACGCCAGGCGCACGTTTTGACCGCCGCGACCAATGGCGATGGCCAAGTTTTCTTCGTCCACCACAACGTCCATGGCATGACGCTCTTCGTCCACCACGATCGACTGCACGTTGGCCGGTGCCAAAGCACCAATCACGAACTGCGCCGGGTCTTCCGACCACAATACGATGTCCACACGTTCACCAGCCAACTCGTTGGTCACGCCGTTGACGCGCGAACCACGCACGCCCACACAGGTGCCGATCGGGTCAACGCGCTTGTCATGCGACTGCACGGCAATCTTGGCGCGCGAACCGGCGTCACGGGCACAGGATTTGATTTCGAGCAAGCCCTGCTCAATCTCGGGTACTTCCTGAGCAAACAGCTCGATCATGAAGCCCGGAGCGCTGCGTGACAGCAAAATTTGCGGCCCGCGAAGCGTTGGATCCACTTCGGCGATGTAGGCCCGCACGCGGTCACCCGATCGCAGGTTTTCTTTCGGGATCATTTCGCTGCGGCGCAGGCGGCCCTCTATGCGGCCTTGCTCGACGATCACATCACCTTTGTCCAAACGCTTGACGGTGCCAACGAAGATTTTTTCGCCGCGCGACAAGAAGTCGGTCAACAGTTGTTCACGTTCGGCATCACGAATTTTTTGCAAGATGACTTGCTTGGCGGCTTGCGCGCCGATGCGGCCGATGGACACCGAATCAACCGGCTCTTCGATGTAGTCGTCCACTTCGATGTCGGAGATTTGCTCCAGCGCTTCGAAATGCAAAATTTCAGAGTCAGGCAATTGCAAACCGGCCGAATCGGCTACCACATGCCAGCGGCGGAAGGTTTCGTATTCGCCGGTGTCACGGTCTACCGACACCCGCATGTCCACTTCGCCGCCTTGCAGCTTTTTCGAAGCAGACGCGAGGGCCGATTCCACTGCCCCGAACACGACTTCGCGTTCCACGTTCTTTTCACGTGAAATGGCGTCCACCAGCATCAACAGTTCGCGATTCATTGCTTACGACCTCCGTCCAACTCGACATTTGCGTTCAACTGCTCTGGCGCTTGCGCACCGTTCTCAGCAGCAGGCGGCGCGAACCGCCGACCTTTGAAATCAACCACCGGCACCAGCCGGGCTTCTCGAACTTCTTCCAACAAAAAATCCAGCGCTTGCTCAGGCTGAGGGGCAGCCTTTTTGGTGCCTGCTTTTTTTTCTGATTTGTGCACGACCGCCTCGGGCGGAATCAGCACCATTCGCCAACCTTCGCCTGCGGCATCCGATTGAGCCAAGAGCGTGCCTTTGAATTTCTTGCGACCCTGAAATGGCACTTTCAAAGTCAATTCAATTTGTTCACCCACAAAGCGCTGGTAATCAGCCGCCTTCTTCAGCGGCCTGTCCAAACCCGGTGAAGACACTTCCAAACGCTCGTAAGCGCAGTTTTCAACCTCTAAAACGTGCTGCAACTGACGAGTTACTTTTTCGCAATCTTCGACCGTGATGACCGCGCTTGGCTCGACAGCGCTCTGCGTTCCCTGCAAATGATCGATGAACACACGCAGCAAACCTCTCGGGCTGCGCTCGGCGTCCACCAAGTCATAGCCCAGGCCCGCCACTGTGGTTTCAACTGTGTTTTGCCAAGTCATTTGACGAAAGGTGGTGCGGGTGCAGCGAAGTAAATCGGCCAAAAAAAAAGGGCTTGAGAAATCAGCCCGTGTCCCTTATCAGGAAAACCAGCATTGTACTGTGCGAGTGAGGTACAGGCAAGGCCGAGAACTGTCAAGTACCTCTAATTCTGCTTATTGAGCAGGCTTTCACGGCGACTTCCAGCGTCGCAATCATTGAGCAGCGCGTGCCAAAATAAAAATTTGGAGAAGAAAATGGAAAAACGCGCAGGGTTCTTGGCTGGCAAACGACTGTTGATCACCGGCGTTTTGTCGAACCGATCCATCGCTTATGGCATTGCCCGCGCCTGCCATCGCGAGGGTGCGGAGTTGGCTTTCAGCTACGCCGGTGAACGTTTCAAAGACCGGGTCAGCGGCTTTGCCGCCGAGTTTGATTCCAAACTGGTGTTTGATTGCGACGTGGCCGAAGACGCCGCCATAGACCGCATCTTCACTGAGCTGGGCGAGGCGTGGCCAGAGTTCGACGGGTTTGTGCACTCAATTGGTTTCGCACCGAAAGAGGCCATTGCAGGTGACTTTTTAGAGGGCCTGTCGCGCGAAGCCTTTCGCATTGCCCACGACATTTCCAGCTACAGCTTTCCGGCCATGGCCAAAGCTGCCGCGTCGCGTTTGCGCCCCGGCGCGGCTTTGCTGACCTTGACTTATTTGGGAGCCGAGCGCAGCGTGCCCAACTACAACACCATGGGTTTGGCCAAAGCCTCGCTGGAAGCCAGCGTGCGTTATTTGGCGACCAGCCTGGGCCCGAAGGGCGTGCGCGTGAACGGCATTTCGGCTGGGCCCATCAAAACCTTGGCTGCATCTGGCATTAAAGGCTTCGGAAAAATCCTTGAAGTGGTGGAAAAGAACTCACCGCTTCGCCGCAACGTGACCATCGACGATGTGGGCAATGTGGCGGCGTTTTTGATGTCCGACTTGGCGGCCGGGGTCAGCTCAGAAATCACCTACGTGGACGGCGGCTTCAGCCACGCCATGACAGGTGGTTCTGAAATGGTTTGACCTGATTCAAGCCTGCTTCACGCAATCCACAAAATACTTGCGGGCAGCGCCCTCGCCTTCGTCTTCCACCAAGCCGTGCACGTCGGTGTCAAAACCGGGAAAGGCAGCGTTGAACAGGCGGGTAAACTTCAGGAAATCAACGATCTTGCGATTGAACACCTCGCCCGGAATTAACAGCGGAATGCCCGGCGGATACGGCGTGAGCAAAGTGGTGGTGATGCGCCCTTCCAAGGCATCAATCTCCACACGCTCGGTGTTGCGGTGCGCGATGCAGGCATAGGCGTCGCTCGGCTTCATGGCCGGCTGCAAATCTGACAAGTACATCTCGGTCGTCAAACGCGCAATGTCGCCCTTGGCATAAGCAGCGTGAATGTCTTGGCACAAGTCGGCCAAACCCATGCGCTCGTAACGCGGGTACTTCGCGACGAACTCGGGCAGCGCACGCCACATCGGCACGTTTTTGTCGTAGTCATCTTTGAACTGTTGCAACGCAGTGACCAGCGTGTTCCAGCGGCCCTTGGTGATGCCGATGGTGAACATCACGAAGAAGGAATACAAGCCGGTTTTTTCTACCACGATGCCGTGCTCGGCCAAGTACTTGGTGACGATGCTGGCCGGGATGCCGGTTTTGGCAAATTTGCCCGACATGTCCAAGCCCGGCGTAATGAGGGTGCTCTTGATCGGGTCGAGCAAGTTGAAGCCTTCCGCCAAGTCGCCAAAGCCGTGCCACTTTTCACCGGCCTTGAGCACCCAGTCGCTGCTTTTTCCGATACCTGAAGCGCACAACTTGTCGGGGCCCCACACCTTGAACCACCAGTCGCGGCCGAACTCTTTGTCGACCTTGCGCATGGCGCGCCGGAAGTCCAGTGCTTCCAAAATGCTTTCCTCAACCAAGGCCGGGCCGCCGGGCGCTTCCATCATGGCCGCGGCCACATCGCACGACGCAATGATGGCGTATTGAGGGCTGGTGCTGGAGTGCATCAGGTAGGCCTCGTTGAACAGATGGCGGTCGAGCTTGCGTTCGCGTGCGTCCTGTACCAACACCTGCGACGCCTGGCTGATGCCGGCCAGCAATTTGTGGGTGGACTGCGTGGCAAACACCAGTTGATCCTTCGGACGCGGGCGTTTTTTGCCCATGGCGTGGAAGCTGCCGTAGAACTTGTGGAAGGCCGCGTGGGGCAACCAAGCTTCGTCAAAGTGCAGCGTGTCCACATAACCATCGAGCGCCTGCTTGACTGCGTCTGCGCCAAGGCGGGGATGGCGCGGGCCGATCTGGCGGGCGTGGGCATCGGTGTGCCGGGGTTCGTCGATAGCGACGGCGGCATGGTGTTCTGGTCTTCGACCCTGACCGAGCGCGCGCAACCCCTGGCGGCGGCGGCACAGGCGCGACTGGGG
>JANPNT010000604.1:0-18652 GCA_031427655.1 Burkholderiales bacterium | reverse complement strand
GGGCGCGATGTTCTCCAACGTGCCGAACCTGTCAGCGGTGTTCGGTTATCTCAACGCCAGCTGGACGCTGCGCGCGGACCTCAATTCGGAATTTGTCTGTGCAAGGCCGCCTTGAGCCTGCGGGCAGAGACTTGATTCGTTTTGGCACCAACACCGTGTTCGGTTTGGGCGGCGTGATCGATGTGGCCAGTGAAATGGGCCTTTACCACCAGTACGAGGATTTTGGCCAAACCCTGGGCCGCTGGGGCGTGGGCGCGGGCGCTTATGTGGTGTGGCCTTTGCTTGGCCCGTCCACCGTGCGCGAATCATTTGCGCTGCCGTTTGACCGCGCGGTCTCGCCTGCCTTGGCCATCAACAATGGCGGTTGGCAATACGGCTTGGCGGGTCTGCAAATCACCAACACGCGCGCCAATTTTTTGGGTGCCAGTCGCGTGCTGGACGACATTGCGCTCGATAAATACACCTTTGTTCGCGACGCTTACTTGCAACGCCGCCGCAGCTTGATTTCGGAGGGTGAAGACACCGGACTGCCCGACGAATCAAAGCTCAGTGCCGAGCCTGCAAGCGCACCGGCCACAGTCCCGGCAACCGCTCCAGCGATCAAGAAGTAACCTCCCCTGCCAACCGCTGGCGTGCATGCGGCGTTAGAGCGGGAGTCGTTTCAATTTGTGAAACGCTGAACTTTGAGGTGGCGTTGGGCCTCACAGTTTTACCGTGAATTTGAGTCAACTTTTAGGAATACAGCTGGTTATGAAAAATATCACCCGTTCGATACTGATGAGCCTGGCCTTGAGCATCGGCGCAGTGGCTTCTGCCCAGGCTGAAACCACGCCCGATGCCTTGATCAAACAAGTTTCCACCGATGTGTTGGACGCGGTCAAAGCCGACAAATCCATCCAAGCCGGTGATGTGCAAAAAGTGATGGCCCTGGTCGATACCAAGGTCATGCCCTACATCAACTTTCAGCGCATGACGGCGTCGGCGGTGGGTCGCTACTGGCGCCAAGCCACACCTGATCAGCAAAAGCGTTTGCAAAACGAGTTTAAAACCCTGCTCGTGCGCACCTACTCGGGCGCTCTGGCCCAAGTGAAAGACCAAACCGTGGAGCTCAAGCCGATGCGCTCGACGCCGCAAGACACCGAAGTGGTGGTGCGCACCGAAGTTCGCGGCAAAGGCGACCCGGTTCAGCTCGACTACCGCCTCGAAAAAGCGGGCGATTCATGGAAGATTTACGACGTGAATGTGCTGGGCGTGTGGCTGGTTGAAAACTACCGCAACAGCTTTGCGCAAGAGATCGGTGCCAGCGGCATCGACGGTTTGATCGGCAAGCTCGCCGAGCGCAACAAAGCCGCTTCCACCCGCACTTGAGCTGGATCGCGTTGTGCTGTTGCTGCCCTCTTCCATCAACGTCAATGACGCCCGCGATGCGCTGCACATGTTGGCGCAGTCTCTGAAGCGTGAACCTGCCGCCGAGGCCGTGATCGATGCCTCGGCGCTGCAGCAATTCGATTCGTCGGCGCTGGCGGTGTTGTTGGAATGCCAGCGCTTGGCGCAAGCCTCCGGGCGAGGTTTTGTGGTGCGCGGCGCACCGGCCAAGTTGGGTCAGTTGGCCACGCTTTACGGCATGGACGAGTTGCTGTTACCGACCTGCGCTGCAAGTTAGAGCGCGCACTTCAGGTGCCTCAACCAGGCTGCGCGTCGCGCTTGGCGCGCAGGTTCTTTTTGATCTCCTGCAGCATCGGTCGCAAGCCGCCCGGCAGCCGCAAAGCCACGGCGGTGGTCAAAATGTCGATCACCGTGAGGTGCAGCAAGCGCGACACCATCGGGCTGTAGCGCTCGAAGTCTTCGGGGTGGTCCACGGCCAGCAAAATTTGCTGCGAACCGACTGCCGTTTGCGCGATGAGCGAGCCGCTGGCGGTGATGAGAATGGTGGTCGCGCCTTTCTTGCGCGCGATCTCACACACGTCCAACAAATCGCGGCTGCGGCCCGAGTTGCTGATCACGACTGCGCAGTCGCCAGGGCTCAGCATGGTGGCGCTCATCACTTGCACATGGCCGTCGCTGATGGCAGCGGCATGCACGCCCAGCCGGAAGAACTTGTGCTGCGCATCGAGAGCCACGATGCCCGAATTGCCCACGCCGTAAAACTCGATGCGCTTGCCGTTCACGCCTGCCTGCGTGAGCGCATCGATGGCGCGCTCGAATGCGTGGTTGGTCGCGTCGTTGCGGTACTTCAGCAGGGCCGACACCGCGTTGTCAATCACCTTCACGATGAGGTCGCCGGGTTTGTCGTCTTCGTCCACCGAGCGGTGCACAAACGGCACGCCTTCGTTGACGCTGCCTGCTAATTTGCGCTTGAAATCGGTCAAGCCGTCGTAGCCCACGCTGCGGCAAAACCGCACCACAGTGGGTTTGCTCACATGCGCGCGGTCGGCCAAATCGCTGACCGGTGAATTTGCAAAACTCCGCGGGTCGGCCAGCACCAGTTTGGCCACGCGGTGCTCGGCCGGGGGCAAGGCCGGTATGGATGCACGGATCCGGTCAAGCATGTGGCGTACTGAAATTCACTGTTCTTCTGACCACGCAAATCCGTCGCGGGCCACCAGCGCGCTCGCGGCCGCAGGCCCCCACGTGCCTGCCGCGTACACACGCGGGCCGCTGGTGTCGCGCGCCCAGGCGTTCAGCACCGGCTCAACCCAGCGCCATGCTTCTTCTTGCTCGTCGCTGCGCACAAACAAGTTCAAGCGGCCGGCAATGGCTTCCAGCAGCAGCCGCTCGTAAGCACCCACACGGTTCTCTTCAAAGGCTTTGTCGAAGTCCAAATCAAGCGACACCGGCGACAGCGCTTCAGACTGCGAGGTGCCCTTGGCGGCCAGCAAATGCAGCTCCAAGCCGTCTTCCGGTTGCAGCTTGATGACCAACTTGTTGGGCTGGTTCACACCCGGAAAAATGGTGTGCGGTGTGGGCCGGAAATTGACCACGATTTGCGCCTCGCGCGAGGCCAAGCGTTTGCCGGTGCGCAGGTAAAAGGGCACGCCCGCCCAACGCCAGTTTTGCACCTCGGTGCGCAGCGCCACAAAGGTTTCCACTTGGCTGCCTGCGGGCACTTTGACCTCTTCCAAATAGCCCACCGCCGGGGTGCCCTGCGCATTGCCCGCACGGTATTGGCCGCGCACCACGTCACGTGCCACGTTCTCGTCGGTGAAGGGTTTCAGGGACTTGAGCACCTTGAGCTTTTCGCTGCGTATGGCGTCGGCGTCGTTGCGGCTCGGCGGCTCCATGGCCACCATGGTCAGCAGCTGCAGCGCATGGTTTTGAATCATGTCGCGCAGCGCGCCCGTGCGGTCGTAGAAGTCGCCGCGCGTGCCCACACCAAAGTCTTCGGCCAGCGTGATTTGGATGTTGGCAATGCTCTCGCGGCGCCACAGCGGCTCGAACAGCACATTGCCAAAACGCAGCGCCATCAGGTTTTGCACCGAAGGCTTGCCCAAGTAGTGGTCAATGCGAAAGGCCTGTTGCTCAGCGAAGACCGACTTCACGACACGGTTGATTTCCTGTGCGCTGGCCAAGTCGTGGCCCAAAGGTTTTTCCAGCACCACGCGCACGCGTGCGTCGTTCAAACCCACCGCGCCGAGCTGCGCGCAAATTTGCGGGAACAAATGCGGGCTGGTTGCAAGGTACAACACCACAGTGTCGGCTTGGCCTTCGTGCAGCCATTCCTTGAGGCGGCCGTAATGTTCAGGCTGCGACAAATCCATGCGCCGGTAATGCACGATTTGAGCAAATTTGTCGAACTCCTCGTCGCTGGGGCGCTTGGGGCCTTCGACATCTTGAAAGCGTTCTTTCAACCAAGCGCGGTACTGCTCATCGGTTTGCTCATCGCGCGCCACCGCCAGAATGCGGCCGTCGGCGGGCAGCTTGCCATGGCGAAACGCTTGCAGCAACGCAGGCATCAATTTGCGCCACGTGAGGTCGCCGGTGCCTCCAAAAAATACAAGGTCAAATGACATAAGCAAGGCTCAATGAAAGTCTGTGAATGTGGGGTTGCATGTAACTTAGTTTCACTTGAATGATGCCTAAGTTTCTTGGTCGGGTCAACGCGATTGCCGGGCTCAATGCCTGCACACCAGCTCGGGGTTGCCACTGAACCTTGCCAGCGCCAAACTCACCCGCAAGCGCTGATTTTTCTGAGCGTCAGAGCCACTGGCCGCGTCAATTTTTTTTCGGCAAGGCATCGCGCACGACTTCTGAATTCACTCCTGGCATGCGGAGGGTAGAAAAATGGATTTTGAAAGTTTCATGGGCCAAGCTTGGGACGACCACGCCGGTGACGCCAGCGGGGTGGCGCATCGGCTGAGCGAAGAAGGTGTTGCGCTGCTGAGCAGTGAGTCGCAGCTGGTTCAACTGATGAATTTGTCGCACCACCTGCACGGCGAGCATCTGCATGAATGGGTGCAAGGCAAGGCCAGCTTCGTGCAACTGAAAGCGTCGGATTTTTTTGAAGTGAACGGCGAAAGTGGCGAGATGGCGCGTCGGTGCCTGGCCAGTTTGAAGCTGAGTGCCCAGGAAGATTTCAACTTGGCGGCGTTGAGCGTGTCCGACCAGATCCGCGTGAATGCCATGGCCGCTTCCAACCTGGCAGAAACCGACGCAGCGCGAGGCGTGCGCTTGATGCAGGCCGCTCTCGACCAAGCCGCGCGCAGCACGCTGCCGTCCACCGACGCCATGAACCGCGCACTCGCGGTATCGAGCCACAACTTGGCGGCTGCGCTGGAAGAAAAGCCGGCTCTCAGTGCGGATGAAACCCAGTTGATGTTGATGGCATCCCAAGCCTCGCGCACGTACTGGGAGCGCGCAGGCACGTGGTTGCATGTAGAACGCGCCGAGTACCAGCTGGCCACCACGTTTTTGAAAGCCGGCGAGTTGGCGCAAGCAGAGTTTCATGCTCGCGAATGCGGCCGCATCGTCGCGGAGAACAACGCGGCTGCGTTGGAGCGGTTTTTTGCTCGCGAGGCGTTGGCGAGGGTGATGCGTGCGGCGAAGAACGAGATTGAGTTTGGGCTTGCGCGCGGAGAAGCGCAGAAGGCGTTTGATGATCTGGACGACGGCGACAAATCATGGTGTGACGCTTCATTGAAGAAGCTGCATCAAGCATGAGGTGGTGTTACTCCCTCCCCGTCGAGGGGAAGGGGCGATGCAAATCAGCGTTGAAAGCGCTCTGTTGACCGAAGGCAGTCAACCCCCATCCCAGCCATCCCCCTGCTTGGAGGAAGGAGCAGACCGAGGCGCGCTTGAAGTATTGAGGCCGCGTTTTGGACGAACGAGAGCGTGAGTGGAGGCTCGGACACAGCTCGGACAAATTCGAGCTCATGACCTCTGTGCAGAAGCTCCGCACAAATGTGTCTTGAGCGCCTTTGCTTTGGTGACTTTCATTTGGCGCAGCAAATGAAAGTTACTCGGCTGCCCGGCCGAGACCGGGCGCGGTCCCTGCAAGCGAAAAAAGAGCAAAAGCACCAGTTACTTTCAAGTAACAACTTGACCCGCAACAACCCACATCACCCCAAGCCCAGGTTTTAATCGCTCGTCCGCCGCCAAAAAAGCGCAGCAACGAAAAGTACCCCCATGAACTCCCTAGACCAACTCAAGCAACACACCACCGTCGTTGCCGACACCGGCAACTTCAAACAGCTCGCTGCCTTCACGCCGCGCGACGCCACCACCAACCCGTCGCTGATCTTGAAAGCGGTGCAGCAACCCGACTACGCACCGCTGTTCAAGGACGCCGTGGCCCGCAGCCCGAGCAAAGCCGTCGATGAAATCGTCGATCAAGTGCTGGTGCGTTTTGGCTTGGAGATTTTGAAGGTCGTGCCCGGCCGCGTGTCCACCGAAGTCGATGCGCGCCTGAGCTTCGATGTGGCCGCTACGGTGGCCCGAGCGCACCGTTTGATCGCGCTGTATGAGGCGGCAGGCGTCGCGCGCGAACGTGTGCTTATCAAGATGGCCGCCACTTGGGAAGGCATTCAAGCCGCGCGCAGTTTGCAAAGCGAAGGCATACGCTGCAACCTCACTTTGCTGTTCGCGTTTTGCCAAGCCGTGGCCTGCGCCGAGGCCGGTGTGCAACTGATCTCGCCCTTTGTGGGTCGCATCTACGACTGGCACAAAAAGGCCGCAGGCAGCGCATGGGTAGAGGCCGACAACACCGGTGTCAACGACCCCGGCGTGAAGTCGGTGACGCAGATTTACCAGTACTACAAAAAGTTTGGCATCACCACCGAAGTGATGGGTGCGAGCTTTCGCAACGTCGGCCAAATCACCGCGCTGGCCGGTTGCGACTTGCTCACCATCAGCCCCGATTTGTTGGCCGCGCTGCAAGCCAGCGACCAATCGGTGGCACCCGCCCTGACCGTGGCCGCGGCCCAGGCCGCCAACATTCACGCCGTGACCTACAACGAAGCCAGTTTCCGCTTTGCGCTGAACGAAGACGCGATGTCCAGCGACAAACTCAGCGAAGGCATACGCGGCTTCGCGGTGGATTCCGGCAAGCTCGACGCACTCATTCAAGCAGAGCTGGCATGACGGCGCAGTCCATCGCTTCACCGCGCTGCGATCAAACCGCCGCGTGGGCCGCGCTGCAAGGCCACTTCGAGACGCACGGCCGCAACTTGGATTTGCGCGAAGCCTTTGCCCGCGACTCCGGCCGTTTCGACGCCATGGGCGTGCAAGCGCCCGAGGTGTTTGCCGACTTGTCGAAGAACTTGCTCGACACCGCCACGCGGCATTTCTTGACCGACCTGGCGCGCGAATGCCAGTTGGAAGCGCGCCGCGACGCCATGCTGCGCGGCGACGCCATCAACACCACCGAAGGCCGCGCGGTGCTGCACACCGCCCTGCGCGCCACTTCCAGCAGCGCACCCTTCAGCAGCGAGGTTCACAGCGTGCTGAACGCCATGCTGAACTATGTGGAGACCGTGCGCGACACCGCCGTCAGCGGCATCAAACACATTGTGAACATCGGCATCGGCGGCAGCGACCTCGGCCCGCAAATGGTGGTGCCCGCACTCGAAGCCTTTGCCCACCCGGGCTTGACGTTCCACTTTGTGGCCAACGTCGATGCGCACGACATCACGCCCGTGCTGCGCCACCTCAAGCCGAGTGAGGTGCTGTTCATCATTGCCAGCAAAACCTTCACCACGCAAGAGACGATGGCCAATGCGCGTGTGGCCAAGTCGTGGTTCACAGCGAACGGTGGCACCGACATCGCGCGCCACTTTGTGGCCACCACCACCAATGTGAAAGCAGCGGCTGAATTCGGCATCACCACCACCTTTGGTTTTTGGGATTGGGTAGGCGGGCGCTACTCGTTGTGGAGCGCCATCGGCTTGCCGATTGCCTTGGCCGTGGGGGCCGACCACTTCCGCGAACTGCTGGCCGGTGCCAATGCGATGGACATGCATTTCGCCCAATCGCCCATCGATAAAAACCTGCCCATGTTGTTGGGCTTGATGGACGTTTGGTACCGCAACTTTCACGGCTTTGGCAGCCGCAGCGTCGCGCCTTATCACCAAGGCCTGAAGCGCTTGCCCGCCTACCTTCAGCAGTTGGAAATGGAAAGCAACGGCAAGCGGGTCGACATCAACGGCGAACTGCTGCCCTACGCCACCAGCCCGGTGGTGTGGGGTGAGCCCGGCACCAACTGCCAACACGCGTACTTCCAAATGCTGCACCAAGGCAGCGATGTGATCCCGGTGGAATTCATCCTCGTCAAGCACGCCACGCACAGCCGGGCCGACATGCACGCCATGCTGTTAGCGAATGGCCTGGCGCAGTCGCAGGCGCTGATGCAAGGCAAAACTGCCGAGCAAGCTGCGCTTGAAAACGCACTTGACAAGGCACCCACCGCGTCGGCCACGCTGGACCGCGATGTGCTGTCACGTCACCGCAGCTTTCCCGGCAACCGGCCCAGCACCACGCTGCTGTTGGAGCAGCTCACACCTCGCAGCCTGGGTGCCTTGATCGCCATGTACGAGCACCGCGTGTTTGTCAGCGGCGCGCTGTGGGGCATCAACAGTTTTGACCAGTGGGGCGTGGAGCTGGGCAAGGCGCTTTGCAACGACCTGCTGCCGCGTTTGGCCAGCGGTAATGCGCAGGGCTTGGATGCATCTACGGCGGGCTTGCTCAAGAAGCTTCGCGCCCCTTGACCTCACCCAGGACACCCAAGGCGCTCAACATGTCGAGCTGGCGCTTTTGCAGCGCCAGCAATTCGGCCCACTGCGTTTGCCGCAATTGGTCGATCTTGTCGTGCAGCAACATGATCTCCAGTTCGGCCTTCAAGTTCACCTCGTAGTCATGCTCTGCATGCAGTCGGTCTTTCTCTGACTGGCGGTTTTGCGACATCAAAATTACCGGCGCTTGAATGGCCGCCAGCATCGACAAAAACAAGTTCAGCAAGATGAACGGGTAGGCGTCAAACGTGCTGCCGTGCGTGGCCAGCAGGTAGCTGTTCAGCCCCACCCAAAGCACCATCACGGCACCGAACAAGCCCACAAATGTCCACGAGCCGCCGAAGCTCGCGACCGCGTCGGCCGCACGTTGTCCACGCGTCGCCCCGGCCGCTGGTTGCAACACCGTGCTGCGCGCGATGTGCTTGCGATGCGCCACGTGGTGCGCCACTTTTTGTGCAGTGGCGTCCAGCGATGCATAGGGCGCACCCAGCAACTGGCTAGCGACTTCGTCTTGGGTTTGCATGATGCGGCTCGATGCTGAGGTTGAAGTGAACCTCAGTGTGCGCTGCCCGCATCGGTCGGCTCAACCGATGGCTGATTCCAGCGCGCGGTCGAACCGTGATCAGATCAAATCAACGCCCCGCAATCGCAACCAATTCCACCTCAAACTGAAGCACCGCGTTGGCTGGAATCAAGCCGCCGCCCGCGCCGCGTTCACCGTAGGCAATGGCCGAAGGGCAGGTCAGTTTGGCTTTGCCGCCAACCTTCATTTTTTGCACGCCTTCGGTCCAGCACTTGATGACGCCGTTCAGCGGAAATTCGGTTGGCGTGCCGCGCTTGTACGAGCTGTCGAACTCTTTGCCGCCTGGAAAAAAGCCGCGGTAATGAACCTTCACCGTGTCGGTTTCTTTCGGGCTGGCACCGCTGCCTTCTTTGGTTGACAAGTAAACCAAGCCGCTGGGCGTGACCACCGCGCCGGCTTCTTTGCCGGCAGTGGCGAGGGCATCGCTTTGTGCCCATGCGGTTGAAGCGACACAACTTGCCAAGACGGCTGCGCGAACCAACGACGAGCGGGTAGTCGAGGACCGGATCTTCAAGAATTTCACAGAGTGGCTCCAGCAAATGAACGGGTTGGAATCATGACCGAAGTTCTTCGTCCCGCGGTCTACGTTGAGAGAACTCAAGGCAAGCAAAGGTGACGACTCTGAAGTGCCTCGCTTCAGTTCGGGTAGGCGTACTTTTAAATTCATGTCAGTTGCTACATACTAGAACAATAAACTTGGAAAAGTATGCAATGACTCGTAGCACAAACACTCTCGATGTCACGCTTGCCGAGCGCGGTCAAATCGTGATTCCCAAAGAAGCGCGCGATGCACTCGGCCTCAAGGCAGGCAGCAAACTTCAAATTCGCATCGAAGGCCATCGGTTGGTGGTGGAGAAGAAGGTTGCGCTCGATTTGAGCCGCTGGGTTGGCAAGGCCTTGGACGATGGGCTGACGCGCGATGAAGCGCTGTCGGAACTGAGGGGCCGGGCAGTGCCTTGGCAGGCGGAGGATGCAAAACCGTGAAGACGGCCGTGGACTCGAGCGT
The DNA here is from genome assembly GCA_031427655.1 of Burkholderiales bacterium. GTDB lineage: Bacteria > Pseudomonadota > Gammaproteobacteria > Burkholderiales > Burkholderiaceae_C > JANYJJ01. The sequence continues at coordinate 8,841 of JANPNT010000604.1, read as the reverse complement.
CTTGTTCGACATCGTCAAAGGTGCGCCTGGTGCCGCGGCTGCGCAAGCGGCGCTCGAAGCTGCGCTGTCTCGAGGATCGGCTTGCGTTTGTGCGGTGGTGGTAGCCGAGATGGGCCGCTACTTTCAAAGCGAAAACGATCTGCGTGATTTTCTGAACGATTGCCAGATCGATTTGGATGCCGTCAGCATGGAGTCGGCTTTGGAGGCCGCTCGCATCATGCGCAGCTACGCCCGAAACAAGGGCCCGCGTGAGCGCGTGGCCCCCGATTTCCTCATTGGCGCGCATGCCATAAAACAGGCCGATGCTTTGATCACCAGCGATGCGGGTTTCTTCCGGCACTACTTTGAAGGGCTGACTGTTGTGGTTCCTGCAGGCATCCCATGACCATCCTCCTGGCCCCCATGGAAGGCCTGCTCGACTTCACGCTGCGCGACATCTTGACCCGCGTGGGCGGCATTGACCGCTGTGTGTCGGAGTTCATTCGCGTCTCAGGCACCTTGCTGCCCGACCGCGTGTTCACGCGCATCGTGCCCGAGCTGTTGAACGGCGGGCTCACGCGCGCGGGCGTGCCGGTGCGGGCGCAGTTGATGGGCTCAGACGCGGTGTGTTTGGCCGAGAACGCGGCCAAGCTCGCAGCGCTCGGCCCAGCGGGAATCGATTTGAATTTTGGCTGCCCCGCCAAGGTAGTGAACCGCCACGGCGGCGGTGCGTCATTGTTGGACGACCCTGAGCTGGTGGCCAACATCGTGAGCGCCGTGCGCCGCGCGGTGCCTGCGCACATGCCGGTGTCCGCCAAGATGCGTTTGGGCAACCAGTGCGACAGCCGGGCGGTGGAATGCGCGCTGGCGATGCAGGCGGGCGGTGCCAGCGAATTGGTGGTGCATGGCCGCACGCGGGCGCAGGGCTACAAGCCGCCCGCCTACTGGCTGCGCATCAGCGACATTCGCGCGGCAGTGGGCATTCCGGTGATCGCCAATGGCGAGATCTGGACAGTGAGCGATGCCGAGCAATGCCGCACCGAATCAGGCTGCCACGGTTTGATGATTGGTCGCGGCATGGTGTGCGACCCTGGCTTGGCGCTGGCCATCTGCAAGCCAGGTCATGCGCCTTTGGATTGGGCTGACTTGCTGCCGCTGTTGGCCGAGTTTTGGACGCTCATCAAGAGCCACATTGAGCCCAAGGCGTGGGCTGGGCGCTTGAAACAGTGGCTCAATTTTTTGCGTCGCCGCTATCCGCAGGCTGAAGATGCCTATGCGGCAGTGCGCACCCTGCACGACCCTGTGCTGGTGGCGCAAACCTTGTTCGCCACTGCCCACGATCAAGGCATGATGGCCAATTCACTTCTTTCGGAAAGACACCCATGAACCCTTTGATGCACACCACCTCTGTGCCCGTTTTCACGCAAATGCTCGGCGCTTTGAGCGATGTGTTGACCAAGGCCGAAGCGCATGCCGCTGCCAAAAAAATCGAGCCGTCTGTGTTGTTGCAAGCGCGCTTGTTCCCCGACATGTTTGCCCTGGCGCAGCAAGTGCAAGTGGCCTGCGAATTCGCCGTCAGCGTGAGTGCGCGGCTGGCCGGTGTGGACGTGCCGACATTTGATTTCAAGGCAGAAACTTTCGCCGACCTTCAGGCGCGCATCCATGCCGTGAAGGTTTTCATCAGCGGCTTGAGCCCGGCGGCCTTTGAAGGCAGTGCGGCGCGTGACATCGTTCTGCGTCCGGGCACGCCGAAAGAAAAACACCTCAATGGCCAGGCGTATTTGTCGAACTACGGGATGCCGCAGTTTTTCTTCCACGTCACCACCGCTTATGCCGTGCTCCGGCACAACGGCTTGGAGGTGGGCAAGAAAGACTACATGGGCGCGTACTGAACGGCTGCCAACGGCAACGGATGGCGGCGAATTGAACTGAGGCACACCACCCACCATGGGCGAAAAAATCATTGCCGGTATCACCATCGCGGTGTGCGTGGTGCTGTTGCTGCGCTTGTGTGTGGGCGAGCGGCTGCGCTACCGATTCGACGTGACCGCACGCCGCGTGTGGTCAAGCATTCGACGCACTGCCCTGAGTTTGTGGCACTGGCGCGCGTCGCGTCGCCAGGCGCAGCAACAGGCCGATGCCGCCATCAAGCATGCGCAGCGCAAATCGGCCAGCGCCTTTGAGCGCGACGGCAATGTTTACAAACCTGATGCGTTTCGCGGCTCGAAACATGACCGGCAGCGTGACCCGCAGCGTGACCCCACAGAGCCGCCCGAGCCGCCCGACCCGCCTGACCCGCGCAACCCGCGCAACTTGCACTGAGTTTTGTCAGACGAAAAAAAGCCGCGTCGAGTGCGACTTTTTTGATGGCGGAAATGGTTTTTACTTGACCAGCAACTCGCTCACAGCTTGCAAATCGGCAGGCTTCAGTTCCCCTGCGGCTTGACGCAGCTTCAACGTCGTCAGCAGCGTGTCGTAGCGCGCCTTGGCCAAATCGCGCTTGGTGGTGAAGAGCTGAGTCTGCGCATTCAGCACGTCCAGGTTCACACGCACGCCCACTTTGTAGCCCAACTGTGTGGCTTCTAAGGCCAATTGGCTGGACGATTCAGCCGCTTCGAGCGCCTTGACCTGGGCCGCCAGCGACTGCACGCCAAAGTAGCTTTGGCGCGTGCCCTGGGCCACCGCGCGGCGCGCAGCGTCGAGGTCGTTGCGCGCTTTGTCTTCCAGCACCAGCGTTTCCTTCACCCGGTTTTGCACTGAATAGCCGGCGAACAAAGGAAGGTTCAACTGCACGCCCAAGCTCAAGCTGTTGGTGCTGCCCGTGGCACCGACCACCGCTGTGCCGCGACCGTAGGAATTGCTGATCGAGCCCACAGCATCGACTGTCGGCAGGTGCCCGGCCTTGGCTTTGTCGGTTTCCAGTTTTGCAATGTCCATGCCTAAAACGGCGCGTTGAACAGCCGGGTGCTGCGTCTCCGCGCGCGCCACCCACTCGTCCACACCCACGCCAGGAACCGTGGGCAGCACCACCGGCACCCGCAGCTGTTTGGGTGCGACGTTGGCCTGGTTCACCAGTTGATCCAGCGCAATGCCTTTGGTGCGCAAATCGTTGTCGGCGGCAATTTCGGCGGCCGTGGCCAGGTCGAAACGGGCCTGTGCTTCGCGCGTGTCGGTGATGGTGGCGGTGCCCACTTCAAAGTTGCGTTTGGCCGAAGCCAACTGCTCGCTGATGGCCACTTTGCTGGTGCGCGTGGTGGCCAGTGAATCTTGCGCACCGAGCACGTCGAAGTAGGCTTGGCTCACGCGCACGATCAGGTCTTGTTCGGCGGTTTCCAAATCAAAGCGCGACAGTTCCAGCGCCTTGCGTGCCTGACCCACAGTGGCCACGTTGGCGCGGTTGAACAGCGGCTGGCTGCCGGTCAGCGCGGCCGACGTGGTGTAGGAGGCCTTGTTGCCGCTCAGCGGTGGGTCGATGTTGTTGTGGTTGGCACCGACAGTCAGCCTGGCACCGGGCATCAGCAAGGCATCGGCTTGGGCCGCCTTGTACTGGGCCGATTCGGCCAGCGAACGGGCCGACAAATACACCGCGTCGTAGCCGCGCGCAGCTTCGTACAGCTCGAACAGGCTCTGTGCTTGAACGGACTGCGCTATGCCGAAGGCGCTACCGAAAGCGAGCGCCAAGCTGACGACCAGCCGTGATCGGCAGCGTGGTGCATTTGAGTTTGCATAGACGTTGGACATGGCCGGTTCCTCGGTGTCGATGGAATGAAAAAAGTAAGACATTTTTCTGAACAGTTCTGACACGCACGTCAGTAGCTTGGCACCTGCGGGTCGACCTGCCGCGACCACGCTGCAATGCCGCCTGCGAGGTTATAAACCGCCTCAAAGCCTCGCTGCTCCAACCATGCGGCGACCTGCGCGCTGCGCACGCCGTGATGGCAAATGCAGACGACAGGTTGAGTGTGTGTCCATTCACGGTCAAGGTCTTGCAACCGAGCCGGCAGCTCATTCATGGGTATCGCCAATGCCGAAGTGCCGGGCACTTGGATAGACGCCAAACTCACCTCCCAAGGCTCGCGCACATCCAGCAGCAGCGTGGGCTGCACTGCGCAGTGGGCAGTCAAGTCTCGAGGGGCGATTTGTTTCATGCGGGCTGGTGGCGACAAGGCAGCGTCAGAACTTGAACTGGCTCGGCTCGCCAAAACCGCTCAAGCGCGGGGCCACGGTGTCAAACAAAATTTCAGTCGCGTAGTCGTTCTCGGTGGTGCGGCGTATCAGCACCGCACGCATGATGGGCAACTGCCCGACCACGCCTACCAAGCGACCGCCCACCTTCAGTTGCGCCAGCACCGCAGCAGGCACTTCGGCCACCGAACCAGACAACAAAATCGCATCGAACGGGGCCTCTTCGGCAAAACCTTCTGCGCCGTTCAACTCATGCACGGTGACGTTGACCGCATGGCTGCGCTGTAAATTGCCGCGTGCAAATGCTGCCAATGCAGGGTTGGTTTCCAGCGTATGAACTTGCTGCGCCTTGTGGCCCATCAACGAGGCCATGTGGCCTGAGCCGGTGCCGATTTCCAGCACGCTTTCATGTTTGTGCAAGGCCAGCTCTTGCAGCAAGCGCGCCTCAACTTTGGGCGACAACATGCTCTCGTTGCCGCCTGATATGTCGCGCAGCGGCACTTCGGTGTCCACAAAGCTCAGCGCTTGGCAGGCCAGCGGCACAAACTGCTCGCGCTTGACGATGGACAGCAACGACAGCACGGTCGGGTCCAGCACATCCCAAGGGCGGATTTGCTGCTCAATCATGTTGTAGCGGGCTTGTTCGATGTTCATGCAGGGTTCTCGTCGCAGCAGGAGGTTGGAAAAGTGGCAGGGCTTTGATCGCTGGACAACCGAGTCCGACGTCGCTTATTTCAGGGGGCCGCCGTGGTGCGGGCAGCCGTTGCCGCAGGGTCTGCTTTGCCACCGAATTTCCGCTTGGCCCACGCCGCAAGGTCGTCCAGATAGCAATAGACCACCGGCACCACCACCAAGGTCAGCAGCGACGATGTGATCACGCCGCCAATCACCGCCTGGCCCATGGGCGCGCGTTGCTCTGAGCCTTCGCTGAGCGCAAACGCCAATGGCACCATGCCAAAAATCATGGCGAGTGTGGTCATCAAAATCGGGCGCAGGCGCACCTTGGCGGCGTGCAGCAGGGCTTCTTCGCGGGTCATGGGTTCGCCGTGGCCCGTGCCTTCATGCAAACCGCCGCGCGAGCGGATGGCGAAGTCGATCAACAAAATCGCATTCTTCGTCACCAAGCCCATCAGCATCACCACGCCGATCACGCTGAACATGTTCAGCGTGGAGCGGAAGGCCAGCAGCGCTAACACCACACCGATCAGCGTCAGCGGCAGCGAACTCATCAGCGCCAGCGGCTGCAAAAAGCTGCGGAATTGGCTGGCCAAAATCATGTAAATAAACACCACCGCCAAGCCCAGAGCGCCCACTGCATAGCTGAAAGACTCGTTCATGTTTTTGGTCGATCCACCAAAGCTGTAGCGGTAGCCGGGCGGCCAGTTCACATCGTCCAAAATTTTGCGGATGTCGGCCGACACATCGCCCGAGCTGCGCCCAAACGAGTTGGCGTCGATGTTGATCTCGCGGTTCAAGTCGCGCCGGTTGATCTGGTTTGGCCCGGTGCTGGGCGACACCTCGGCCACCTGCGACAAACGCACCAAGCGGGGTGAGCCGTCGGCCGCCGCCGTCACGTTGATGGGCAAGCGCTGCAAGTCTTCGATGGAGGTGCGGCTGCCCGGCATGAGACGCACATTCACGTCGTAGTTTTCACCGTCGGGCGCGCGCCAGTTGCCAACCAGGGTGCCTGCCACCAAAGTGCGCAGCGTCACGGCCAAGGCGTTCACATTCAAACCCGCATCGGCTGCGGCGTCGCGCTTCACATCGATCGCGATGGTCGGCTTGTTGGGCTTGAGCGTGCTGTCCATGTCCACCAAGCCGGGGATGTCGCGCATCTTGGCGGTGATGGTTTTAGACAGCCGCTCCAGTTCGGCCAGCTCGGTGCCCTGAATCGAAAACTGCAAGCTCTTGCCGCCGCCCAAATCGGTTTGGCCAATGTTGGTGACGGTGATGCCGGGAATGCTGGACAAGCGCTCGCGCAGCGGGATCGACATTTCATTCACGCTGCGGGTGCGGTCTTTGCGGTCTACCAGGCGCACGTAAACGGCACCGTAAATCTTGCCGGCGGCGTTGCCGCTGTTGATGGTGGTGACGGTGTATTTCACTTCGGGCAAAGCGCGCAGCACGGCGTCAATTTGTTTGCCGCGACTTTCCGTGAGTTCCAGCGACGAGCCCACTGGCGTGTAGAAGTTGATTTGCGTTTCCGAAAAATCGGCCTTGGGAACAAATTCCGCGCCCAGGATGGGAATGATGAAAAAGCTGCCCGCGAAGGTGGCGACGGCAACCAGCAGCGTGGCCAATTTGTGCTTCAACGACCAGCCCAAAATGCTTTGATAGGCGCGTGACAGCCACTCGGTGAAGTCATCAAATACCCCGGTCACGCGGCCTATGGTTTTGTCGTACAGCGTGACGGGTGGGCCTTTGCGTCGGCCGTGCGCTTGTGGGTCATTCCAAATGCTGGACAGCATGGGGTCGAGCGTGAAGCTCACAAACATCGAGATGAGCACCGCCGCGACGATGGTCAAACCAAACTCGTGGAAGAACTTGCCCACGATGCCGCCCATGAAGCCAATCGGCAAAAACACCGCCACGATCGACAGTGTGGTGGCCAACACCGCCAAGCCGATTTCCTTGGTGCCGTCGAGTGCGGCTTGGTGCGCCGACTTGCCCATTTGCACGTGGCGCACGATGTTCTCGCGCACCACGATGGCGTCGTCAATCAACAAGCCCACACACAAGCTCAGCGCCATCATGGTGATGGTGTTGATGGTGAAGCCGAACAGGTACATGAACAAGAAGGTGCCGATCAACGCGATGGGCAAGGTCAGGCCGGTGATGACGGTGCTGCGCCATGAGTTCAAAAACAAAAACACAATCAGGATCGTCAGCAGCGCGCCTTCAATCAAGGTGCGCTTCACGTTGGCCACCGACACCCGAATGGCGCGCGAGTTGTCGCGGATCACATCCACCTGGATGCCGGGCGGCGTGACCGCCGCGGCGCTGGTCAGGGCCGCTTGCAGGCCGTCCACCACCTCAATGGTGTTCTCGCCCTGCGACTTCAGCACGCTCAGCAGCACCGTGCGCTGGCCGTTGTAGAGCGCCAAGCTTTCCACTTCTTGCGGGCCGTCCACCACGTCAGCCACTTGCCACAACTTGATGGCGGTCGGGCTGGTTGAGTTACCAGCCTGTCCTGATTTGCGTGCGACAACGATTTCGCGAAAGTCTTCCGGTCGCTTCAAGCGCGCATTGATTTGCACCACGCGTTCTTGCTCGCGCGAGCGGATGGCCCCCATCGGAAGCTCTTGATTTTCGCTGCGCACTGCCGCCACCACCTGGTCGGCGCTGATGCCCAGCGACTCCAACGCGGCCGGCTTCAAATACAAATTCACCTGGCGCTGAATGCCGCCGACCACACTGACCGCGCCCACACCGCGCACGTTTTCCAAGCGCTTGAGCAGCACCTGACTGCCCCAAGTGGTGAGCTCTTGCGGCGAGCGTTTGGGGTCGGTCGCGTTGTTGGTGTTCGTGATGGCCACGTTGAAGATGGGCGCGCTCGCAGGGTCGAACCTCGACACACGCGGGTCTTTCACTTCGTCGCGCAGCAGCGGCCGGATCAGGGCCACTTTTTCGCGCACGTCTTCGGCGGCTTTGCGGCCGTCCACATTGAGGTTGAACTCCGCAATCACCACCGACGCGCCTTCGTATGAGCGCGAGTACAGGCTGCTGATGCCCGCCACGGTGTTCACCGCTTCTTCGACTTTTTTGGTGACTTCGCTTTCGACAATTTCGGGCGACGCGCCGGGGTACTCCAGCTGCACCACCACAGTGGGGAAATCAATGTTGGGGAACTGGTCTACCGACAGCCGCTGATAGCTGAACAAACCCAACACCACAAAAGCCACCATGACCATGGTGGCCATGACGGGGTTGCCGATCGAGATGCGTGTGAACCACATGTCAGCGTGCCTGCGCGGCTTGTGAGGCGGAGGTTTCGACGGGGTCGGTTTTGATCGCCGCCCGAACTGCCATTCTCACCAAAGTGCCGTCCCGCAACGCGCCTGCCGTGCCTCGCAGCACCGTGGTGCCCGCCTGCACGGAGTCACCCAGAAGTTCCACCGCTGCTTCCCTGCGGCCGTCTAAATCCATGTCGCCACGCGCGCCCAAGGTGACGCTGCGCACCGCCACTTTGCCGTCGGCCACCACCAGCACATAGGGCTTGGCTTGGTCGATGCGCACGGACGTTACCGGCACCAACAGCGCCTGTTGTTTTTCCAAATTCACCGAGCCGCGCGCGAACAGGCCTTGGCGCAAACCGGCGTCCGTTGCGGCATCCACGCTCAAGTAAACCAACACCGCTCGCGACCCGGCCTGGGTGCTCGGGTTGATGCGCGACACGCGCGCCCCGAATGGCTGCGTGCGGCCGTCCAAGGTCAGGCTGGCGAGTTGGCCCAGCTTGAGATTCACCACGTCTTCGGGTGCCATTGCGGCCTCGAGTTCCATGCGGCTCAGGTCCACCACTTCCACCACTTTGGCGTCCACCGCCACGCGTTCGCCGGGCTGCACCAAGCGCTGCGACACCACACCGTTCAACGGCGACACCAACAGCGCGTCGGCCTTGGATTTGCGCGTCAACGCCACCGCCGCCACCGACGCCTGGTAGTTGGCCTGGGCCGAGGC
>JANPNT010000603.1:0-6162 GCA_031427655.1 Burkholderiales bacterium | reverse complement strand
CCAGCACCAGCACCAGCACCAGCACCAGCACCAGCACCAGCACCAGCACCAGCACCAGCACCAGCACCAGCACCAGCACCAGCACCAGCACCAGCACCCGCTCTGAGCGGCGTGCTGCCCGATGCGCGCCTCATCGATTGGAGCCTGTCTGGCATCCCCGGCGGCATCCCGGTTCGCAGCATGGTTTGCGCGTCGATGGCCGCAGGTGCCTCCACCACAACGATTCAAGCGGCACTGAACGCATGCCCTGCCAATCAGGTGGTGCAACTGGCTGCTGGCACCTACAACATCACTGGCGGGTTGACGATTCCCAGCAACGTGGTGCTCCGCGGCGCGGGCCCCAAAGCCACGATCTTGAATGCCATGGGCTCGGGCTCCGGCTTCATCCGGTTTGGCACGGGTTCCACACCGGTCATCAGCAACTCCACCGCCATCACTGCAGGCAACACCGCCAAGTCAGCCAGCTTGACTTTGCAGAGCGCCAGCGGCGTGAGCGTGGGCTCGCAGATCATGGTGACGCAGTTGAACGACCCGACCTATGTGTCGATCACCACAACCAATGGCAGCTGCAATTGGTGTGACGGCGGCATTGGCTGGAACGGCACACGCGTGCAGGGGCAGATTGTCGAAGTCACAGCCGTGAGCGGCACCACGGTAAGCATTTCACCAGCGCTGTATGTGGACTACAACCGCACACCTTTGGCCACCAAGCTGAACGCAGGTGCCAAAAACGCGGGTGTCGAAGACCTTCAGGTTTATATGAACAACACCGGTTACACCACCAACTTCCAAATGGAGGGCACCTCGTATTCATGGATCAAAAACGTTGAAAGCAACTACACCGACGGTGACCACGCGCAGCTGATGTGGAGCTATCGCAATGAAATCCGCGACAGCTATTTCCATGACGCTTACACCCACAGCCCCGGCTCCACCGATGCCGACATCTTCATCGCCAATAAAACCAGCGGCACCTTGGTGGAGAACAACGTGCTGCGCCGACTGCACCAATCCATCATGCTGAATTGGGGCGCAGCCGGCAACGTGATTGCCTACAACTACATCGACAACAACTTCGATTCGACGGGCTACAACACGCTGTTCGGTGGCCTGAACGTGCACGGCGCGCACCCGATGTTCAACCTGTGGGAAGGCAACATTGCGCCCAAGCTGGACGCCGACTATTTCTGGGGCAGCTCCAGCCACAACGCGGCCTTCAGAAATTGGTTCAAAGGTGCGGCCACCATCATTGGCCCGCTGAGCGGACGCGCGCCTGAACAAACCGCCGGAGCCTACTGGGCCTCGCAAGCCCTGGCTGCAGTGGACATTGCGCAAACTGCCAAGTTCTACAGCTTGGTGGGCAACGTGATTGGCTCCGATTGGCAGAAGTCGCTGGGCAAATGGACGCCCATCGTTGTGACCCCGCAGAACCGTTCGTACTACACCACGAACAATCCCTACGGCTACTCCTTCGGCTACGCCAACCTGACCGACGGCGGCAGTGACCCTGGCAACACCTCAGCGGCCTACACCACCGCCATCGTGCACGGCGACTACGACTACGTGACGGGCACCTTCCGTTGGGATCCGACTGTTGCCAACAAGGCACTCCCCAGCTCGTTCTACAAAGGCGCGAAGCCGGTTTGGTTTGGCACGCTGGCGTGGCCTGCGTTTGGCCCTGCCACCGCCTCACCGACCACGCCTTTGGTGGGCAACATCCCGGCCAAAGCTTGCTTTGACCAAGGCAAGATGCCTAACTGCTTGGGTGGATGACAGGAGGTTGGTGCGAGGTTGGACTGATCCAACCTCCTCAAACGAAGCGCGCCTCTTCTTTGAGGCGCGCTTTTTTTCGCCTCTTGCCTATTGCCTATTGCTTGAAAACGTCAGTAGGGCATTTCTCGCTGGTTAAAGGGCACCGCGCTGACACGCTTGGGCTCGCGTCCGTCGCGTTCGGCAAGGCTTGCCGCCGGACGCGGTGGGTAGCGCACCACCACCATCAAAAACGCAAACCACAGCGGGCTGGTTTTGTTGAACGAGGCTTCGGTGAGGTTGTTGGCCGCGATCACAGCGATCAAGGCGAACGCCAAGCTGGCCAGCTCGCCGCCGTGGGTCAACTGTCGGTTGGCATGGCGCAGTGCAGACAGCAACACCATGCCCAACAACGCCAGCGCGATCCAGCCTCCGTTCAAATAAGTTTCCAAGTAGCCGTTGTGCGCCTGGATGATTTGCAATTGCGCATACGTTTCGGCCAGCCGCTCGCCGGTCCAAAAGCCGTTGAAGCCCGCACCGAAAAGCGGGTGCTCGACTTTGGCAATCAGCATCGGCCACACATCGGTGCGCGTGGTCAGCGTGGGGTCGCGGCCAAACACATCGACCACGAAAAAATTTACCAAAGCCTGCGTCTTTCCAGAAGCCCACACGGTCAGCGCCGCGATGGCCACCACGAACTCGATCCAGCGCACGCGCATGCGCAGCGCTTGCCAACTGAGCGCAGTGAAAAGCACCGCACCGATCACAAAGCAACCTATCGCCGTGGCGCTGGCCGATTTGAGCAGCAGCCACAGCGCCATGACGATCAACGACAACTCGCCCAGGCGCGAAAACCAGGTTCCGCGCGCTCGACCGACGGGCGCTATGGCCCGCACCGTGATGAGCTGATATGCGGGGCTGAGGAAATCCCACATCAAACGCAGCGTGGAATGTGCAGTTTTGCTGTGCGCCGAGCGGCTGCTGTAGTCCCACACCAGGAACATCAGGCTGACCAGTGCCAACGCGCCCAAACTGTTTTTATGGGTGGTGATGCCGGTGAACATCATCTCGCCTGTCCACACGTGATATGTGCGGCCCAGGTCGGGAAAAAAGCGTATGAACAGCACCGACAAGGGCAGCAGCAGGCAAGCCGCGCGCACGAAGACCGCCTTCATGGCTTCCAGTGGTCGGGCCTCGGTCAGGATCGCCAACACCATCACGAGGTTGCCCACATCTTTGATCCAACGCTTCATTGAAATGAAGGGCGCATCGGCCCACAGCACGCTCAAACCCCAGTAAAAAAAGAACGCCAACAGCCACGTGTTGGACGCCATCACTTCGCCCCAACGAACGCCGCGCCGCATCAGCACAACCAACAAATACAAGATGAGCGCAAAGTAAACCGTGCGCTCCAGCGGACTGCCTTCGTCGTAGCCCTGCGCCACGGTGGCATCCCCGCCGTAATCAAACCAGGTGGACACCGAACGCGACCCCAGCATCGTGACCCACACCACCACCGCCCACACCGACCAAGACACACCCTCGCGACGCCGCGTCTCGTTGACGAAAAGCCACAAAATGTAGACCGCGAAGACGAGGAGGACGGCTTTGTTCATGGTCTGTCACACCGGGCGACGCCAGTGGACGGGCTCATGCGAACACCATGCGGTAGGTTTGTTCCACCAACTTGGAGCGGTGGCGCAGCGCCTCCAGACATTGGCAGCCAACCCATAAAAATACGCAGGTCGACACGAAAGCGAACGCCAGAGCCAACTCAGGCGCAACGCCCGCGCCGCGCAGCGCGCGATGCAGCAAAAACAAGTAGCCAATTTGCCCCACGTAGGCCACCAAGGAATAGCTGCCGAGCAGCACGGTCGCGCGGTAGAACGCAGCCTTTGGGTTGAATTCTTTTGCCATGCCGTAGACCAACGCCAACATCACGCCCAGGCCCACGCTGTAGGCCAGCACATGGCTGCTGAGCGTGTTCATGACGCTCGCTACGGCTATGAAGCCGACAACCGAAACCGTCATTGCCAGGGGACGAACAAGGGCACGTGGACGCATGGACAGCACTTCAAATTTCCGCGTTTTCAGCCACAACCCCAACGCCAAACCCAAAAGACCGGTCAACACAAAAAACAAATTGGGCGGCAAACTGCTGAAGACTGAGCCGTGCAGCAAGGCGGCCAAAAACGTCAGCGCCATCAGTATTTTTTGCCAACCTGCCGACACCAAAAAAAGCCCCGACAACATCAGCACGTAGGCAATCGGCACGAGGATGCGAAGCGCGATTTGGGGTGCGTCTCCGCTGCCGTAAATGCGCCCCAGTTGGTTCAGGTAGTCGGCCAAACCAAAGGTGACCTGGCGGTAATTGGTGATGCTGAAGGCGCTGAGCGCCAGGTTCAACGCGGTGAACAGAGCCAGCAATTTGGCGCCGCGGGTGAGCAGCCGAATCGACGCCTGCGTGGTCACTGAGCTTGTGTAAAAAAGAGCCACCGTATAACCGGCAATGAAGACGAATGAGCCGTTGGCGAATCGCAAATAGCCGTAGACCTCGGACGGCACCACAGCGAAGTAATTCATCGCGTGATACAGCGCCATCACGACCACCAAAAAGCCTTTCACAAAGTCGAGGTTGAGGTTGCGACCGCTCGGGGCGCTGACATCTGGGGTGACCACGGTCATTCCTGCGAGATGTAGGTTGAGCCGAGCGGCTTGAAGCCCACCACACCGGCCAGTTTTCCGGCGTGGTCACACAGACGGATGCCCACGTGCATGACCCAATGTTGACCAGCAAAGAGCGCGAAAGGCAGCGCGGCGACATAGACGGGCACAGCCACCATGGACTTGAAAACCGAGGCTGCGGTGGTCAGACGCTTTTCATTTTGACCGCGCAGCACCGCTCGCTTCAGAAAGTAGCGGCGCTCGCAGCGGTCCGGGGGAACCACTTCATGCACCGCCGCCTCATTGCACCAAACGAAGCGCGCGCCGTCGGCCATCAAGCGCTTGAAGAAGGCGGTGTCTTCGCCGCCGTTACCGTAGGCGGTCTCGAAGGGTTCCACGCTGCCTTCAACCAGTGCGCGGCGCAGCAGCACATTGCCGGTGCGGGTTTCGCGCCAACTCAATTGGTGGCCCGTCGGATGTTCGGGGCGTTCGCAAAAACCGCCCCTCAACAACCAAGCAGGCGGTGTGTGCTCAAACCGTGGCCGCACCGGTGCCAGCACGCCGTCGGCGTTGTGCGCAAGGCAAGCGCGCAAAGCCGTCAATAACCAATCGCGAGGCGGGATTTCATCGTCGTCGATGAAGGCGATGAACTCGCCCGCGCTGTGGCGCACCGCGCGGTTGCGGGCTTTGGCAATGTTTTGCTCGGGCTCGGCGCAATAACTCACCGGGAAGCTCAATGTGGCAGCGGCTTCACGCACCGGCACTTCGCCCGAGCGCGCGCTGTCGTTGTCGCACACCACCACCGACATCGTGAATTCACCCTCGGTGACTTGTTCGCCCAGCGTGCGCAACAAGGCCCCCACGCGCGCGGGTCGCTTGAAGGTGCAAATGCAAACGCAAATTTTCATGGTCGCCGTGTCGTGAAAAAAACTGCCATTGGCGGAGAGGGCAAGGATTCGAACCTGCGTTGCGGCTTGCGCCACAGAGCAAACGTTGCCGGTTGCTGTCTTAGACCACTCGACCACCTCTCCAGGTGTTGAACTCAATTTGTGCTGGCGTTCTTCGAGCTCACCATTTCCTTTCTATGAGCTGCCGGTACATCAACTCAATCGACAGCGCCTGGTGCAGCGCGCTGGTGTGGTTGCGCACGCCGCTGAGGTGCTCATTCAGCAGGCGCTTCAGGCCACCCGGTGCCAAGTGCGGGCGCTCATTCGCCTTCGGGTCGAGCAACACTTCTTTCAAGTAAGCCGACAAACGGTCGCGGTACCAAACACGAAAGTGATAGAACTTGTGGCGGCCCAAAAACAGGCGCTCGGGTCGCCACGCTTTCAAGGCTTTGTCCACCGGTACCAGCCACTGCGGCATGCCGTAGTCGTAGGCGTACTCGGCTTTGAAGGTGAACTCTTGGAAGTAGTGATTCAACTGCGTCAGCGCCGGTGTGGGCCGGTGCAGCAAACCGCGGTCGGTGGGAATTTTTGACAGGCTGGGTTTGGCGTCGGCCACAAACCGCAGCGCAGGTGCTTTGGAGTGAGCCTGCCCCAAAGGCGACTGGTAGGCCAAGCGCACCACGTCGTTGTCGAGGTAGGGCGAGCGCAGGGTCAGTTGAGACTGCTCCAGCGAAAGTCGCGAAAAGTGATGCCACGGCACCTGCTTGAACGCGACGAAGGAAAGTTTACGCCCCTGCAATTCACCTGCGTAAGTTGATGCGCCAGCCTTTACCTGATGGGCGAACTCCGGTTCAAACATCGT
>JANPNT010000602.1:0-4047 GCA_031427655.1 Burkholderiales bacterium | reverse complement strand
TACAAGTCGGCTTCGCGTTTTTTCATCTCGTCATACACCGGCACTTGCATGGGTGCCATGATCTTGAAGGGGATGGACGCGAAGATCAAATCGGCCATGTTGGTGTGCACGCCGGACTTCACCGCTTGGTCGGAATACAAGCCGCCCAGGGCCAGCTCCATCAACGCACCCGACGGTGCAATGTGGGTGGAGCTGCGCTGCACCATGGTCACGTCGGCGCCTTCTTCCCACAGCGCGGCGCAGATGTCGTGGGCCGAATTGTTGGAACCCAGCACGACGCACTTTTTGCCTTGGTAGGCCTCGGGGCCGTGGTGTTGGCTGGAGTGCTGTTGTTCGCCCAAGAAAGTGTCGGCCCCTGGAATGGTGGGTATCACCGGACGGCCCGACACGCCCAGCGCAAACACCAGTTCTTTGGGGTGCAAGGTGATCTCTTTGCCGCCGCGCTCGACCACCACATTCCACTGCTGGGTGGCTTCGTCGAACGATGCCTTTTTGGCCGTGGTGCCGCCCCAATAGTTCAGCTCCATGACCTTGGTGTACATCTCTAGCCAGTCGCCCAATTTGTCTTTGGGCGCAAACACCGGCCAGTCTTCCGGGAAGGGCAAGTAGGGCATGTGGTCGTACCACACCGGGTCGTGCAGGCACAGGCTTTTGTAGCGCTTGCGCCATGAGTCGCCGGGCTTCTCGTTCTTCTCAATGATGATGGCCGACACGCCCAAACGCCGCAGCCGCGCACCCAAGGCAATGCCGCCTTGGCCGCCGCCCACGATCACCACATAGGGCTGCTCGGTGTGGCCCAGTGCAGCCGCCTTCGCCTGCTGTTCTTCCAGCCAGGTTTTGCGGCCGCGCTGCACGCCGTGCTCGGCTCCTTTGACGCGGCGCTCACCGGTGCGTTCCTCAAAGCCTTTTAGCTCGGTCATGGTGGTCAGCAGCGTCCAGGCCTTGCCGGCTTTCAAACGCACATGGCCTCGGCCGCGCGCCACGGCGGTCTCGAAGGTGAACCAGGCGTCGATGACACCGCCCGCCTCGGTGGCTTGGCCTTCGACCATGAAGGCGCTGGGTTTCACATCGGCCAGGCGCGCTTGCAACATGTCGCGCACGGCCTGCGGGCCTTCTTGGGTGCTGATGTTCCAAGTGAAGGCGACCAAGTCGCGCCAATAACAATCGGCATCAAAAAGCGCCATCGCAGCGTCGATGTTTTGCTGTTCGAGGGCCGTGCCAAAGTCAGCAAACCAAGCGCTGGCGGCCTGTGTGGGATGGGTGGAAAGGTCGGTCATTTCTGAAGTCTCCTTTGATGGTGTGTTGCACAAGCAAGGTGCCCCAGATGAGACTCACCCGCGCACTGTTCATCATTGGTTGACCACTCGACTCCGACCATAGAAATTACCCGGTAAATTTTCGTTTGTGGGGGTCTGGAGTTGTAACGCGGTGTTGCAAGCTCGGCGAAGTCGAGCGCAGCGTTGCCATGCAGATGACGCGTGAAAGCGGCACGTCATTGAATCAGTCCCAAATACCGAAGCCACCCGAGGCGGCAAGGTGGCCGGGGCCGACTCACGATTTGGCGCAATAGCCTGCGTCGGCGTTGGCCCAGGTCAGCCAGCCGCCTGCCGCCTGCACCTGACTCAATGCGCAGCGGCAGACTGCCCTGTTTTTTGACCCGCGCTCTGTCCGGTGTAATGCGCAATCAACGCCAGCAAATCCTCTTCCGAATACGGCTTGCCGAGGTAGTGCTCGACGCCCAACGCGGCCGCGTAGTCGCGATGCTTTTGCGCAATGCGAGAGGTGATCATGATGACAGGCAGGTCGCGCAGGCGAGCGTCGCCGCGGATGTTGCGCACCAGGTCGAAGCCGTCCATGCGCGGCATTTCGATGTCGCTCAACACCAGGGCCGGGCGTTCTTCTGCCAGGCGCTCGATGGCGTCGAGGCCGTCTTTGGCCAGCACCACTCGGTAGCCTTCCCGCTCGAGCAAGCGCTGGGTCACGCGGCGCACGGTGAGGGAGTCGTCGACCACCAACACCAAAGGCGCGGCGACCACCGGCAGACCTGCCGCCGACAACGATCGGCCCGCTTGGTGGTCGAACAAGGCGGTTCGCGTCGCGGCGCGCGCGCTGTCGCCAAACAGCGTGGCCAAGGCAACGGGGTTGTAAATCAGCGCCACATTGCCCGACGGCAGCAAAGTCATGCCAGCCAAACCGGGCACGCGCGACAGCTGCGGGCCGAGGTTTTTCACCACCACCTCTTGGTTGCCAACGACCTCATCGACGTGCAAGGCGATGCGCTGTTGCGCGCTGCGGATGATGACGATGTATTGCGTGCGGCTGCCCGCGCTCTTGCCCGCGTTCTTGCCCGACTCTTCGCTGCGTGCATGCAGTTGCAACAAGGCACCCAACCAAAAGAATTGCAGCACGCGCTCGCCGAATGGGTAGTTGCCGCTGGCATAGGCTGCTGCCACTTCGGCCTCGTCGGCGCGTCGCACCACTTCCACCAAAGTGGACGGCACGGCCACCACGGCGTCGCCACTGCGCAGCATGACCACTTGCGTGACGGCGGTGGTCAACGGCAGCACCAGTTTGAAGGCCGTGCCTTGACCGCTGGCGGTGGAGGTTTCAATGCGTCCGCCGATGGCGTTCACATCCGAGCGCACCACATCCATGCCCACGCCACGACCGGCCAACTCGGTGACTTTTTCGGCGGTGGAAAACCCGGCCGTGAAGATGAAGCTGGTCAGCTCGGCGTCGTTGCTGGGCGCATGCGCATCCAGCAAACCCGAGGCGACGGCTTTGTCGCGAATGCGCGGCAGGTTCAGCCCGGCGCCGTCGTCGCGGAATTCCACGCCCACTTCGTTGCCGTCTTGCGTGACCAACACCGCGATAGAGCCGACAGCGTCTTTGCCCGCAGCGGTGCGAACTTCGGGCAGCTCGATGCCATGGGTCACGCTGTTGCGCAGCAGGTGTTCAAACGATGCCGTCATGCGGTCCAGCACACCACGGTCGACCTCAATCGAGCCGCCGACGATATCGAGTCGCACTTGCTTGCCGGTCTCTTTGGCGGCTTGACGTACCACGCGGTACAGGCGGTCCGACAGGCCTTCAAACTCGACCATGCGAGTGGCCAACAGGTCGTCTTGCAGGTCGCGCGTCAAGCGCGCCTGGGCAGCCAATTCGTCTTCGGTTTTTTCCAAGGTGCGCTGCACGGTGCGCTGCACGGTGGCCACGTCGTTGACCGACTCGGCCATCATGCGGGTGAGTTCTTGGAAGCGGGTGAAGCGGTCGAACTCCAGCGGGTCGAAGTTTTGCGACGCGGCCTTGGCGGCTTCCAGGCGCGAGCTCATTTGCGTTTCGCCTTGCAGTTCGATGTCGCGCAACTGACCTCGCAGACGCTCTAAGTTATCGGTCAGGTCGACCAGGGACAGGCGCAGGGTCTTGACCTCGACCTCAATGCGCGAACGGGTGATGCTGACCTCACCGGCTTGATTCACCAAACGGTCGAGCAAAGTCGAACGCACGCGCACCGATGATTGCGCGGCGGTTGCGCGGTCGGCCTTGGGCGCTGCGGCCGCACGCCGGGCGGCAAAGCGCGACCAGTCGATGGCTGGCAATTCGGCCGCGGGCAGCAAGGTGCTGGCGCGCGTGCTGGCGATCTTCAGCGCGTCGAGTGGCTCGGTGTCGATGCTGGCATCGGGGCTTGCGTCACTGCTCGCGTCAGTGCTGCTGTCCGCAACAGATCTGACGGCTTCATCCATCAACGCGGATGGAATCGGACGCTCTGGCACCGCCGTGATGTCCACCGCAGCCACACCCTCCGGTGCAGGTGTGATGGGCTCAGGCTGCGTCGCTGCGAAAGCAAGCGGGAGCGCCGCACTTGGCATTTCGGGTGACGCCACGGCCGCTTCGTCGGTGACCAATGTTGGCACCGCGGCAGCAGGCTCTGCGCGCAGCACCGGCACGGCTTCGCCGCCGTGCGTGCGCAGCCTGTCAAAGACCCGCGCCAAGCTGTCAGAGTGGACTTGCAGTGCATCAATATCGGCAGCCGACGGACGCTCTTGG
>JANPNT010000601.1:0-4731 GCA_031427655.1 Burkholderiales bacterium | reverse complement strand
AACATGCTCAAAGCTATTTCTTGAAGGAGAGCAAAGTCTTGAATACGTCCGTTTGTTGGACAAAATTATAAATCGTACAAGTATCAAATTGGCTGCCTCCGACCCAAACCGGCCTTTCAACATTTCAAAAGCCAGCTGCTCCGAGGAAAGGATTAGCCGCCACCTTCAACCAGCATCATGGGCTGAAAGGCGATGCCATGTTTGGCAACCGTTGACTCGCCAGCGACAAATCCGAATCGTTCATACACTGGCACAGCACCAAGGCTCGAATTGACAGTAAAGCGCCTTGGGTTGCCCGCGCGTACAGCTTGCTCTTTGGCCAACTGCCATAGCGCTCGCCCCATGCCACGACTTTGAAATACGGGAGTGATGAATAGATGGTAAAGGTGACTGTTATCTCGCATAGCGACCACCCCAACAAGCTGACCTTCCGATTCTGCAACTTGGTAGCAAAAGTTCGGTGCTGTGACGTAGCCTTTGATTGCCGTTTCACTGATGGAATGAATGAACATCTCTGCGCCTTCGCCTCCACGTGTTACGAAGAACGGATCGCTGAGGTCGTTGATCAGTGCGCATATTTGTGAAGCATCCTCAATGGTGGCTAATCGTACTTGCATGACGGCTCACGTGTAAGAAGTTCGAATGGAAGTGCAAACGTAAGCCCCCGGCGAACCCATCTTGAAACGGCGTACTGAGTTCTGCGAGGATCGTGTCCGTTATTTACTTTAGTGGACACGTGTACACCATGGACGAGAATGTCGATATTCAACGGACCCGGCGTCGCCGATACAGCGCCGATTTCAAGACGCAGGCAGTCAACGCCTGCATGCGGCCGGGCATTTCGATCGCTGCAGTAGCGCTGCACTACCGATTGAATGCCAATCTATTGCGGCGCTGGGTATCCGATCGGGACGAACTGGGGGCAGCTGCCCAGGCACGTCAGGCGATGACAGTGTCGCCTGCGGAATTTGTGCCGCTGCAATTACCCGCGCCAGCTTCGGTGCCTGCCGTTCAAGACATTGTTATTGAAGTGCGTCGGGGCGCCGCACTGGTGACAGTGCGCTGGCCGGGGTCGGCGGCGGCCGATTGCGCCTCCTGGCTGCAGGGCTGGTTGCGGTGATTCGCATCGATGCCATCTGGCTGGCCACCGCGCCGCTGGACATGCGCGCCGGCGCCGACACTGCGTTAGCGCACGTGGTCAGGGTGTTCGGCGCAGCCCGGCCGCATCACGCGTACCTGTTCGCCAACCGTAGCTCGACACGCATGAAGATCCTCGTCTACGACGGCTTCGGCATCTGGCTCGCTGCGCGGCGCTTGAACAAGGGACGCTTTGTCTGGACCGATGGTCAGAGTACGACTACCGTGGGGCTCAATGCCGAGCAGCTGCGAGCGCTCGTGATCGGCTTGCCATGGAAGACGCTGGCCGACGATCATGTCATTGCCGTGCTGTAGCTGCATGGCCACAGGGACGTAAACAGTTTCGGTTTCGTCAACGGCCGGGTTCTGGCAAACTCGGTTTCATGACCTGTACCGCAGCCCTCGATTCTCTCGATTCCCTCAGCCCGCAACAGCTGCGCACGCTGGCGGCCGAGCTGATCGTCTCTGTCGGCAAACGGGATAAGGAACTGCTGTTTCGTCAGACGCGCATCGACCAGCTCACGCATGAAATCGCGCTATTGAAGCGCTTTCGCTACGGCGCGCGTAGCGAACAGCTCAATGCCGGGCAGGCGAGCCTGCTCGACGAAAGCGTCGACGCCGATCTGGCAGCGATCGAAACCGAACTCGACGACTTGCAAGATGCCGCGCCAGAGAACAAGCCGCGTCAGCAACCCAAGCGCACCGCGTTGCCAGCGCATTTGCCACGCACCGACATCCACCACGAGCCCGACAACCTCACCTGTGCCTGCGGCTGCGCCCGAGTGCGCATCGGCGAAGACGTCAGCGAGAAGCTTGACTACACGCCAGGCGTGTTCACGGTCGAACGCCACATTCGCGGCAAATGGGTCTGCAAGCCTTGCGAGACATTGGTCCAGGCGCCAGTGCCGCCGCAGGTGATCGACAAGGGCATTCCGACGGCAGCTCTGCTGGCCTGGATTCTCATTGCCAAATACATGGATCATCTCCCCTTGTATCGGCTCGAACGCATCTTTGCCCGTGCCGGGTTCGCCATCCCGCAATCAACGCTGGGGGCCTGGGTCGGCGTGTGCGGGGTGCGGTTGCAGCCTATCGTCGACGCCCTGCATGTCGAAATGTTGGGACAAGCCGTGCTGCATGCCGACGAAACACCGGTGCAAATGCTCAGTCCCGGCAAAGGTAAGACACATCGAGCTTACCTTTGGGCGTATACAGCAACGCAATTCTCGTCGCTGCGAGCGGTCGTCTACGACTTTGCCATGAGCCGTGCCGGCGTCCATGCGCGCGCCTTCCTCGGCAGTTGGCAAGGCAAGCTGGTCTGCGATGATTACAGCGGCTACAAGGCAGGATTCAACCAGGGTGTGACTGAAATTGGCTGCATGGCACACGCACGCCGGAAATTCTTCGACCTGCACGTGGCCAACCAGAGCCAGATCGCCGAGCAGGCCCTGAAGTTCTTCGGCGTGTTGTACGACATCGAGCGGGAAGCTACCGACCTGATGCCGCAGCAACGGCATGCCGTTCGGCAGGAGCGCGCCAAACCGGTGGTCGATGCATTGCACACCTGGATGATCGGCCAGCG
The DNA here is from genome assembly GCA_031427655.1 of Burkholderiales bacterium. GTDB lineage: Bacteria > Pseudomonadota > Gammaproteobacteria > Burkholderiales > Burkholderiaceae_C > JANYJJ01. The sequence goes on along the minus strand of JANPNT010000601.1, from coordinate 2,015 downwards.
CGAACGCGTGCCAGAAGGGTCGACGATCATGAAGGCACTCGACTACAGTCTCAAACGCTGGGTAGCGCTGACGCGCTACCTCGACGACGGTACTGTTCCGGTGGATAACAATTGGGTGGAAAATCAGATCCGTCCCTGGGCCATCGGCCGCTCGAACTGGCTGTTCGCCGGGTCGCTACGGGCGGGCCAGCGCGCTGCCGCAATCATGAGCCTCGTGCGTTCGGCCCAGCTCAACGGGCACGATCCGTATGCCTACCTCAAGGACGTCCTGACACGCTTGCCGACGCAACGCGACAGCGTCATTGCAGAAATGCTGCCGCATCGCTGGGTACCGTCCGCCGGCATCGTCTGATCTCGCGCTCGGACCTGTCAAGATGGGTTCGCCGGGTGCTTACACCTTTACGGGTGTACCGCTCGCACCGACTGCAGCCATCAGCACCAACAACACGCAGATCGCCACAACCGGATACGTCGGCGCGCAGATTGCCAACGACGCGTTGCTTAAAACCGGCGGGACACTGACCGGTAACCTCACGCTTACGGCTGGCTTGAGTCTGACCGGAGGCAATCTGGTTCTAGGTAGTGCCGCCGTGTCCGGCCTGTCTACCGGCTTGGGCGCTGCTGGCAGTACAAACCGTATCTACATTGCCACCGACACACGCGAAATCTACCGCGACAACGGCACTACCTGGGACAAGATCGCCGCCGGCTCGCCTGCCTTGTCGAGCCTCAGTGCCGCAACGGCTGCCAACACCATCAACAACGGCGCCAACGCGCAGACCTGGAACTGGGCGCTGACCGGTAACGCCACCGGCTACAGCATCACTGAAAACACCGCTTCGACCGGCGGCACCGGCACCCAGTACTTGGCCAAAATCGGCACCATCGCGGCATCAACGGCGATTCCATTAAGTATCTCGACCCGCGGCGCCGAAGCATTCCGGGTTGACTCGGTCAATCCGCAGTTGGTAGCCAACAATGGCACGGCTGCCGCGCCAAGTTATGCATTCGCTGGTGAGCAAAGCACGGGCCTGTATCTGCCAGCAGCTGGCGAACTGGCCGCAAGCGTCGCAGGTGTGCGCAGCATGCGTCTGACTGCAGGCAGTGTGTCGCTGGGCCGAGGCGCCATGGCTTCCAACACATCGGCAGACTCTGCGGCCTTCGGCACTGGTGCACTTGCGGCCAATACCACTGGATCGCTCAATACCGCAGTGGGTTTCCAGGCATTGTTCGTCAACACGACCAATCTGGAAAACACGGCAATTGGCGCACGCTCGATGCAAGCCAACACCAATGGCAGTTTGAATGCCGCAGTTGGTTCGTACAGTTTGGGCAGCAATACATTTGGTGCTTCCAACATCGCCATGGGTTCCTCGACCTTGGGAAACAACACCACAGGCTCGGACAACACCGGTCTTGGTGACGGTGCCTTGCGGTTGAACACGACTGGCGGGAGCAACGCCGCGGTAGGGTCGTTTGCACTGCGCAATTCAAACGGTTCGCAAAACGCGGCGCTGGGCCGCTACGCTGGCTACCTTGCCACGAATAACATCACCGGTGCAAATTCAACCTTCATTGGCTATAACGCGACGGTTGCCGATAATGTGAACATGGCGCAATCCGGCCAGATCACGCTGCTCGGTGCCGGCACGAGTGCATCTGGCCTGGGAGCGGTTAATGCCAATGCCTACATGACGGCGATTGGTGCTGGAGCATCGGTTACCACGATCAACACCGTTGCCTTGGGGCGTATTACTGACACCACCGTCATCGGTGCAACAGGCAGCGTGGCAACCGGCAACCTCAACGGCGCACTGCTGCAAGTCACCGGCAACATCGGTGCCACCGGTGCCGTCAAGGCTGCAAGCTTTGCAGGGGATGGCTCTGCTCTAACCAACATCAATGCAGGCAACATCACCACAGGTGTACTCAGCCCAGTACGAGGCGGCACAGGCATTGACGGCAGTACAGCGGCAAATGGCACGCTGTTAATTGGTAACGGCAGTGGTTACACC
>JANPNT010000600.1:0-3220 GCA_031427655.1 Burkholderiales bacterium | reverse complement strand
GTTTTGCTGTGCAGTTGGCGGAAGTTGCGCAGTTCGCTCATGGGCAGGTCATAACCGGTGAGGTGCAGCAGCGCGTAAAGGAGCATCGAGCCGTGGCCGTTGCTGAGCACAAAGCGGTCGCGGTCGGCCCACTTCGGGTGGCCGGGGTTGTGCTTCAGGTGACGGCTCCACAGCGCCACTGCCATGTCGGCCATGCCCATCGGCGCGCCGGGGTGACCGCTGTTGGCTTGCTGCACCGCGTCCATCGCGAGGGCGCGGATGGCGTTGGCCATCAAAGCAGGCGTCAAGGAAATAGGCAAGGAAAGAGAAGCGGTTGAAGCTGAGTCGGCCATGCAGTTCCTTGAGGCGGTGGATTGGGACGAGCCTCGCATTTTAGGGGCCGGGATAATCGCGACCATGACTGGATTGCATCTCATCGCCGACCTGCACGGCTGCCCGCTGGCGCAACCCGCCATGACCGATTTGCAGGCGCTGCGCAGCCTGTGTTTGTCGGCAGTGGCCGCCGCAGGGCTCACTCACGTGGGCGAGTTGTTTCACCGCTTTCCTCCATTGACAAACGCGATAAAAAACGAGCCCCAAGGCATCACCGGCGTGGTGCTGTTGGCCGAGTCGCATGTGGCGGTGCACACCTGGCCCGAGCGCGGCGCGGTCACGCTGGATGTGTATGTGTGCAACTTCGAAGCCGACAACTCAGCGCGCGCCGAGATGTTGATCGAAGCGCTTTTGAAAGGCTTTGCGCCAGCGCAAGTGAGCCGTCAGGCGCTGCAGCGTGGCGAGCCGATTCAGGTGGCCGCATGAAGGCGATCATCCTGGCGGCAGGGCGCGGCATGCGCATGCGGCCCTTGACCGACCACACGCCCAAGCCCTTGTTGAAAGTGCGCGGCAAAGCGTTGATCGAATGGCACCTGCTGGCACTTGCACAGGGCGGCGTGCGTGAGGTGGTCGTCAACACCGCCTGGTTGGAAGATCAAATTCCAGCGGCCTTGGGCGACGGCGCGCGCTGGGGCTTGAACATTCGCTACTCCATGGAAGGCCGTGAGCACGGCGGCGCGTTGGAAACAGCAGGCGGCATCGCAACCGCTTTGCCGATGTTGGTGAGCGACGAGTGCGATGCGTTTTGGGTGGTGTCGGGCGACATTTACGCGCCTGAATTCAAGTTTGAGGCAGCGCAGGCGCAGCGTTTTGCGGTGAGTGATTTGCAAGCCCACCTGTGGCTTGTGCCCAACCCGTTGTTTCACAGCCACGGTGACTTCGGTTTGGACGCACAAGGCCACGCTTTGGCCGATGGCCCCGGGCCCGATGGTTTGACGTGGACGTATGCCAACTTCGCGCTGTGCCGCGCGTCGTTGGTTGCTGGCATTGAACTGGGAACCAAGGCTGCTCTCGGGCCGTTGTTGTTTGACGGCATGCGCCGCCGGGCGATCACCGCTGAGGTGTATCGCGGCCCCTGGGAAAACGTCGGCACGCCTGAACAGTTGGCTGCGTTGAATTCGCGCCCTCCGGCCTAGCGCAGGAGGGTTGAAGACGGGGCCATTCCCACAAGTCACGCAATTACCATCCCGCCATGAACTCGAAACTCGGTTGGTTTTTGGTGGCGGTGGCGTTTGCAGCGGGCGGTTGGTACTACGGTTGGCAGGGCTTGGTGATGGCTTTCACGGCAACGGTGTTTTGGCTGTTGCTGCAATTTGGCCGGGCGCTTCGGGTGATGAAAAACGCTGCCGAAGCGCCTGTGGGTCTTGTGACCAACGCGGTGATGTTCCAGGCCCGGCTCAGGCCTGGGCTGGGCATGTTGCAGGTGGTCGGGATGACCAAAAGCCTGGGCCGCCGCCAAGCTGACGGCGCCGATGTATGGCGTTGGGCCGATGACAGCGGCGACGAAGTTGAACTGGTGTTCGAAGCCGGCCGCTGCAAGCACTGGCGCCTACTGCGCGCCGGCGCGGTCTGAAATGCAAAACCCCGCCGCAGCGGGGTTTTCAGAGCCGGTCTGGCCAATTCAGGCTTGTTGCTTGCGGCGGCGGGCGATGAACGCGACTACTCCGAGGCCAGCAAGCATAAGTGCGTATGTTTCGGGTTCTGGTACAGCAGTCACTAAACCAAGCTTTACTGAGGCGCCGTTATTGAACGCATTAATGTGGATCTCACCCGAATTTACGAATGCAGCATCAGTGATCGAAAAACTCACCTTTTCGCCAACGTTGAACCGACCAGGGCTATTTGAGTTCTGGAAATTAATTGTCCAGTTAGCACCGGAAACGCTGGGAACATTTCCAAAAGTGGCCACCGGTGGAGCAACAGTACCAATTACCGCAGCGAAGCTTCCGAAAGTTCCTTGAGGACTTGTTCCAATAAAAATGTCATTAATGAAGGCTGCTGAGCTTGGAGCGGACAGAAACTCAAATGTGTAGTTAGTGTTGCCCGACGTTGTAAGTTGAACATATGCGGTAGTTCCGACGCCATAGTTATAGGTGGCTGCCGAAACAGCGCCAGCACTCAGGGTTGCAACAATAAACACCGCAGCGGTGCGCGAAATAAAGTTCGACATTTCATTTCTCCAATTGATTACCGCACTCGCGGTAGTTATGTTCGGGTTGCAAACCATTTCCGGTGCTTTTCCCTCACGTTGGAGTTTGATCGACGTGAGAAATGGATACAAGCGATTAGCCCCCCTTACCCGCGGGGGTTGGCCACACTTCATTTGCGAAGCCGGGAACCGACCGCCCCGGCGCACACCCCTTCCGCCGGGGAACAACCTCGCCCCCACACGGCTCCGGTCGGGCACCTAACCCGCCCTCGCGGTGCCGGGCTGCAACCGTAGAATCCAGCCAACTTTAAGCACCCCAACGAGGCAACTTATGTCCATGGACGACCGCGACGGAAAAATTTGGATGGACGGCACGCTGGTGGACTGGCGCGACGCCAAGATCCACGTGCTCAGCCACACCTTGCATTACGGCTGCGGCGCGTTTGAAGGTGTTCGCGCCTACAACACGTCAAAAGGCACGGCCATCTTCCGCCTGAATGAGCACACCGAGCGGCTGTTCAACAGTGCCAAAATTCTGCGCATGAAAATTCCGTTCACGCCCGAAGTGGTGTCGCAAGCCATGCGCACCGTGGTGCGTGAAAACAAGCTCGAAAGCTGCTACTTGCGCCCCTTGATTTGGATCGGTTCCGAGAAGCTCGGCGTCAGCCCGCGCGGCAACACCATTCACGCCATGGTGGC
>JANPNT010000599.1:0-2490 GCA_031427655.1 Burkholderiales bacterium | reverse complement strand
GATTGAAGACATTCGCGACTGCCATCAACGCGGTCAACCTGTGTTGGTGGGCACCACCTCGATTGAGAACTCTGAGTTGATCTCGGACATGCTCAAAAAAGTGCAGCTGCCTCACGCGGTGTTGAACGCCAAACAACACGCCAAAGAAGCCGAGATCGTCGCCCAAGCTGGCCGCCCCGGCGTCATCACTATCGCCACCAACATGGCAGGCCGCGGCACCGACATCGTGTTGGGTGGCAGCGTTGAAAACCAAATCAAAGTCATTGATGCCGACGCCGCATTGGGCGATGCCGACAAGGCCGCCCAAGCCGACACAATTCGCAGCGAATGGCAGGGCCTGCACGACAGCGTAAAAACCCACGGCGGCCTGCGCATCATTGCCACCGAACGCCATGAATCGCGTCGCATTGACAATCAATTGCGCGGCCGGTCGGGCCGTCAGGGCGACCCAGGCTCATCGCGCTTTTATCTGTCGCTCGACGATTCCTTGATGCGCATTTTTGCGGGCGAGCGCGTGCGTTCGATCATGGAACGGCTGAAGATGCCCGACGGCGAAGCCATCGAAGCCGGCATCGTCACGCGCAGCATCGAAGGCGCGCAGCGCAAGGTCGAGGCGCGCAACTTCGACGTGCGCAAGCAATTGCTGGAATACGACGACGTGTCCAACGACCAGCGCAAAGTGATTTACCAGCAGCGCAACGACATCTTGGAGGCGCAAAGCCTGAGCGCGCAAATCTCCAACTTGCGCTCCAGCACCATGACCGAAGTGGTGCGCACTTATGTGCCCGCCGAAAGCGTGGAAGAGCAGTGGGACTTGGGCGGCCTAGAGAAGACGCTGCGCGACGAGTGGCAGCTCGACGTGCCGCTGAAAGCAGAGGTCGAAAAGAGCAATTCCATCACCGACGAAGACGTGCTGGAGAAGGTTGTCAAAGCCGCCGACACCAGCTTTAACGCCAAAGTCGAGCGCGTGGGCTTGGAGCAATTCACGCCCTTCATGCGCATGATGTTGTTGCAGTCCATCGACACGCATTGGCGCGAGCATTTGGCCGCGCTGGACTACCTGCGCCAAGGCATCCACCTGCGCGGCTACGCGCAAAAGAACCCCAAGCAGGAATACAAACGCGAAGCCTTCGAGCTGTTCAGCCAATTACTGGACGTGGTGAAGATGGAAGTGACGCGTTCGTTGATGACGGTGCGAATTCAGTCGCAAGAAGAAGCCGAAGCGGCGGCTGCAGCGATAGAAGAAAGCGCCGAGCGATTCAGCAACGTTCAGTACACGCATGCGGACACCCACCCGAACGAGGACGGCAGCGAGAGCCAGCAGCTGGCGCCCACAGACGAAGCCGCTGACGTGCCCAAGGTCGGTCGCAACGACCCTTGCCCTTGCGGCAGCGGCAAGAAATTCAAGCTTTGCCACGGCAAGTTGGCTTGAAAAAATCTGCCCGGCGATCACTTGGACAAATCCCACCTGACCGCTGCGCCTCGTTCACTGCGAACGCCGCGTTTGTATTTGGAAGCGCCGAGCGTCCAGCACGCTCAGCAAATCGCCGACTTCCTCAACGCGTCATTGCCGTCGTGGCCCTTCATTTCGTGGCCGCGATTCACACGTGACTTGGCCTGGGCGCAAACTTTTTGCGCGCGCGGCTTGCAGTATGTTGAGGACGGAGAGAACCTCATCTTCAATGTATTTCGCGAAGACGGTGGTGCGCTGATCGGTCGAATCGACTTTCACAGCTTGGATTTCGAGGCCCCGCGCGCCGAGATTGGCTACGTGGGTGATCCGCTTCATGCGGGGCAGGGTTTGATGCGCGAGGCCGTGCTGGCCACGGTTGACATGGTGTTTGGACTGGGATTTGCGCGCATCGAGGCCATCAGCGATGTGCGCAATGAACGCGCCATTCGTTTTGCGCTGGGCATGGGCTTCAAGCAAGAAGGCGTGGTGCGCCACCGCGAACGGGACACGCAAGGCGAGCTGTGCGATCAAGCGATGTTGGCCTTGCTGAGCGCCGATCGCGTTTCAACCACCAGCTGAAATAGGCTCAGCCGCGCACAGCCTTGCGGCTGGCCACCAGTTGCTTTTCAATCTGCTCGGGTGCCATCGCACCGGGCACGCGCTTGCCGTCCTCGAACACCAGCGCGGGTGTACCCATGACCTTGTGCTTGCGGCCCATCAAGGCATTGCGCTGCAGGGCTGCCACATCGCATTGACCGATGGACTTGGCGGGTGCCGTGCCTTCGACCATCCAGTCGCGCCAAGCTTTGGTGTTGTCTTTGGCGCACCAAATATCGCGTGATTTTTCAGGTGAGTCGCCGCCCAAAATCGGGTACAAAAATGTGTACACCGTGACGTCGCTGATTTGTGAGAGTTCGCGTTCAAACTTTTTGCAGTAGCCGCAGTTGGGGTCGGAAAAAAACCACCAATTTGCGCGCACCGTTGCCCCAGTTTGAAGACGATGGCGTCTTTCAACGGCAAGGCCGCAAAGTCAATGG
>JANPNT010000598.1:0-5074 GCA_031427655.1 Burkholderiales bacterium | reverse complement strand
GCCAGAACTTGGTCGTCTTCGGCAATCAAAACGCGCATGGTGGTGTCTCCAGGTGCCCGCAGTCAAATGCGCGGGTTCATTTGAAAAATCAAATCACAAAATACTGTACAAACATCCAGCTGTTGCCATAATGCAGCGATTCACCGGAGATTCTCATGGACGCACCCGTCAAAGCGCTGAACACAGAAAAAGCCAAAGCCCTGCAAGCCGCACTGGCGCAAATCGAAAAGCAATTCGGCAAGGGCACGATCATGCGCTTGGGCGAAGGCGAAGTGATCGACGACATTGAAGTTGTCTCCACCGGCTCACTCGGCCTCGACGCTGCGCTCGGCGTCGGCGGCTTGCCACGCGGCCGAGTTGTCGAAATTTACGGCCCCGAGTCCAGCGGCAAAACCACCCTCACCTTGCAAGTGATTGCCGAGATGCAAAAAGTCGGCGGCACCTGCGCCTTCATCGACGCCGAGCACGCGCTGGACACCGCTTACGCCCAAAAGTTGGGCGTTAATTTGCAAGAGCTGCTCATCAGCCAGCCCGACACCGGCGAACAGGCGCTGGAAATCGTCGACGCGTTGGTGCGTTCGGCCTCGGTCGATTTGATCGTCATCGACTCGGTGGCGGCCCTCACGCCCAAAGCTGAAATCGAAGGCGAAATGGGCGACAGCCTGCCGGGCTTGCAAGCCCGCTTGATGAGCCAAGCCCTGCGCAAGCTCACCGGCGTGATCAAAAAGACCAACACCATGGTCATTTTCATCAACCAAATTCGCATGAAGATCGGTGTGATGTTCGGCTCGCCAGAAACCACCACCGGCGGCAATGCGCTGAAGTTCTACGCCTCGGTGCGATTGGACATTCGCCGCATCGGCAGCATCAAAAAGGGCGAAGAAGTCATCGGCAATGAGACCAAGGTCAAGGTCGTGAAAAACAAGGTCGCGCCGCCCTTCAAGACCGCCGAGTTCGACATCTTGTACGGCGAAGGCATCAGCCGCGAAGGCGAAATTATTGACATGGGCGTGGAAGCCAAGGTGCTCGAAAAGAGCGGCTCTTGGTATGCCTACAACGGCGAAAAAATCGGCCAAGGCAAAGATAACTCGCGCGAGTTTTTGCGCGAGAACCCGGCACTGTCGGTGGAAATTGAAAACAAAGTGCGCGACGCCATGGGCATCCGCCTGATCCCGGTGCCCGGTGCGCATGCGGCTGAGGCCACGGAGAGCAAGTCAGCGAAGGCGCGAGTTGGGAAAGAGCAGGCCAAAGAGTAGGTCGGTACGCCCAGGCGATGCGTGCTTCGGTGGCCCGAGAGTTTGCGCATCTGCGCAAGGGCTGAATGACAACGCGTTCGGCGGTCGGCCGCAATAAAAGCAGCAAAGCGCGCTCGTCTTTGTCGCTCAAAGGCCGCGGCTTGGCCTTGCTGGCCCAGCGCGACCACAGCCGGGTGGAGCTCAAACGCAAGTTGATGCCGCACGCGCGGAACTTGGTTCTGGCGGAGGTGGCTGCTGAGGCAGAAGCCCAAGCTGACGAAGCCTCAACACCTGCCCCCGACGGCACGTCAGTGCCCAGCGCTGCCAGCCGCGTCGCAGAAGTGCTTGACTGGCTGCAAGCGCGGGATTACCTGAGCGACACCCGCTTCGCTGAAAGCCGCATCCATGCGCGCAGCGCCAAGTTCGGCAGCCTGCGCATCCGGCTTGAGCTGTCGCAGCACGGCGTAACGCTTACGCCTGAATCTGCCCAGCGCCTCAAAGAAACCGAATTTGAACGTGCCCGCGAGCTCCATTCGCGCAAATTCGGCTGCTCGCCTTCCACAGCAACTGAGCATGCAAAGCAGTCGCGGTTCTTGGCGGGGCGCGGTTTTTCGAACGATGCGATCCGGCAAGTGATGCGTCTGGTGGGTTGGGCCGCAGCAAAAGGCCTTCCCGGCGGTCCTGAAGAGGAGTGAGAGGCTGAGAGTCTTTCGGTCATACCCGCTCATCACGCCAAAACACGCCCGCTCGTCGTTGCAAATGCTGGCCATAGCCCCGGCTATGTCTGCGCTTTGCGCCTAGATCGAACGCGTGTTGGCGCGCCGCTCGGGGACGCGCTAAAAACTCTCGGCCTCTGAGTCGCATCAACCCGAGCCACGATGGACAAAGCCGGTTTGTCTGAGCTCCCGCGCGCCGACGCGCGCCTGCAGAGTCACCCGATGTTGCGGCGCAACATGCTACATTCTTAGGTAAACTTTGGTTCGCAAATGCAGTGCTTGAGCCTCGCCCGCAGTGCCAGCGAGCCAGTTGATCAGACAGTCACTCCCGCTTTCTATATTTCAGCGCGCCAACGTGTGCGTTACATCCCATGGCTTTGCCTCCCGCCGCGCCCGAGCGCAAGCTCAAGCACCGTCGAAACATCGACGTTCAGGTGTTTTCGCGCGGCAACGGCTTGTGGGAAGTCGATGCCCACATTACTGACGTGAAAACACGCGACGCCCATTTGGCCGGTGGGGTTCGCAAAGCAGGTGACCCCATCCACGAAATGCTGCTTCGCCTCGTGGTGGACGAACAGTTCAACGTGCTCGAAGCTGGCGCTCAGACCCTGAAAATGCCCTATCCCGGCTTGTGCGACCAGCACGGCGACGCTTACAGCCGTCTGGTCGGCCTGAATTTGCTGAAAGGCTTTCGCGCTGCCGCCAAAGAAGTCCTGGGCGGCATCAAAGGCTGCACCCACATCACGGAGCTGTGCCAAGTTTTGCCCACCGCCGTGCTGCAAGCCTTCGTCGGCGAAGTCGCTGATTCGCGTGAAAATCCGGCGTCTGGGCGTCGTCCATTTCAAATTGACGCGTGCCATGCACTGCGCAGCGACGGCGAAGCGGTTCGTTTGCACTACCCACTTTGGTATCGTGCGCCCCAGCCGCAAGCTCAGCCAGATCCAGGCCAGACCTGATCGGCTCGCCTGATTACCCCGCCGTTTTGTTCTCTTCCCAGCGAAAGAAGCCCTATGAAGATCCATGAATACCAAGGCAAGGAAATCTTGCGCCAGTTCGGCATTCCAGTGCCGCGCGGCTATCCCGCCTTCAGCATCTTGGAAGCCACCGAAGCCGCTCAAAAACTAGGCGGCCCGGTTTGGGTGGTCAAAGCACAAATTCACGCCGGTGGTCGCGGCAAGGGCGGCGGCGTGAAGCTGGCCCGCTCGATGGAAGACGTCAAAGCGCTGTCCACCGAAATTTTGGGCATGCAACTCGTCACCCACCAAACCGGCCCAGTGGGCCAAAAGGTGCGACGCCTGCTGATCGAAGAGGGTGCCGACATCAAGAAGGAGTACTACGTTGCCGCCGTCACCGACCGCGCCACCCAGCGCGTCGCCATGATGGCCAGCTCCGAAGGCGGCATGGACATTGAAGAGGTGGCGAACGCCACGCCCGAGAAAATCCTGAAGGTTTTTGTTGATCCAGCGCTGGGTCTTACCGACGCGCAGGGCATTGAATTGGCCAACGGCATCGGCGTGCCCGCCGCGTCGCAAGCCCAAGCCGTCGATGTGCTGAAAAAGCTCTACACCTGCTACTTGGCGACCGATTGCTCTTTGGCAGAAATCAATCCGCTCATTTTGGAAGGTTCCGTGAACGGCAAGCCGGGCAACATCAAAGCGCTCGACGCGAAGTTCAACTTCGACCCCAACGCGCTGTTCCGCCACCCCGAAATCGTCGCCTACCGCGATCTGGAGGAAGAAGACCCGGCCGAAATCGAAGCCAGCAAGTTCGACCTGGCCTACATCCAGCTCGACGGCAACATCGGCTGTTTGGTCAACGGTGCCGGTTTGGCCATGGCGACGATGGACACCATCAAGCTGTTCGGCGGCGAGCCTGCCAACTTCCTGGATGTGGGCGGTGGTGCCACCGCAGAAAAGGTCACCGAAGCCTTCAAAATCATGCTCGGCAACCCAAGGGTCGAGGCCATTTTGGTCAACATCTTTGGCGGCATCATGCGCTGCGACACGATTGCCGAAGGCGTCATCGCTGCCTGCAAGGCCGTCAATTTGAATGTTCCCTTGGTCGTGCGCATGAAGGGCACCAACGAAGACTTGGGCAAGAAAATGCTGAAGGATTCGGGCCTGCCCATCATCACCGCCGAGTCGATGGCCGACGCCGCCCAGGCCGTGATGACCGCCTTGAAGACATAACAAGCCAGGAACCAACGGAACTACAAGGGCACACCATGAGCATCCTGATCGATAAAAACACCCGCGTCATCACCCAAGGCATCACCGGCAAAACAGGCCAGTTCCACACCCGGGGCTGCCGCGACTACGCCCAGGGCAAAGACTGTTTTGTGGCGGGCGTGAACCCGAAAAAAGCGGGCGAAACCTTCGAAGGCATCCCGATTTTTGCCAACGTGACCGAAGCTGCCAAGAACACTGGCGCGACAGTAAGCGTCATCTACGTGCCGCCCGCAGGCGCGGCGGCGGCCATTTGGGAAGCGGTCGAAGCCAACCTCGACTTGGCTGTTTGCATCACCGAAGGCATTCCCGTCAAGGACATGCTCGAAGTGCGGAACCGCATGCGCGCCAAAGAAGCGGCGGGCGGCAAGAAAACGCTGTTGCTCGGGCCGAATTGCCCCGGCCTCATCACGCCCGACCAAATCAAAATCGGCATCATGCCGGGCCACATCCACCGCCCTGGTCGCGTTGGTGTGGTGTCGCGTTCGGGCACCTTGACCTATGAAGCAGTGGCGCAACTTACCGAGCTGGGCATCGGTCAATCGAGCGCGGTGGGCATCGGCGGTGACCCGATCAACGGCCTCAAGCACATCGACATCATGCGGCTGTTCAACGACGACCCCAACACCGACGCCGTCATCATGATTGGTGAAATTGGCGGCCCTGACGAAGCCGAGGCGGCCATCTGGTGCAAGGCCCACATGAAGAAGCCCATCGTCGGCTTCATCGCTGGTGTGACCGCCCCCGCAGGCAAGCGCATGGGTCACGCGGGTGCCCTGATCTCGGGCGGTGCCGACACGGCCGATGCCAAGTTGGAGGTGATGGAAGCTTGCGGTTTCACCGTCACGCGCAACCCGTCGGAGATGGGCAAGTTGCTGAAAGCGCTGCTGAAGTAATT
>JANPNT010000597.1:0-3691 GCA_031427655.1 Burkholderiales bacterium | reverse complement strand
TTCTTCATCATCTTCGGCACGTTGTCAGACAAAATCGGCCGCAAGCCCATCATCATGGCGGGCTGCTTGATTGCCGCGCTCACCTTCTTTCCGCTGTTCAAAGCGCTGGCCGAAGCCGCCAATCCTGAGCTGGCCGCAGCGCAGGTGAAGAACAAGGTCACCGTCACGGCCGACCCGAACGAATGCTCGTTCCAGTTCAACCCGACCGGCACCGTGAAGTTCACCAGCTCGTGCGACATCGCGAAGCAAGTGTTGGCAAGCAGCTCGGTGAGCTACGACAACGTCGTTGGCACTGGCCCCGCCAAAATCAGCATCGGTGAGAAGGTGATTGAGGGCTACACCTCGAAAGGTTTGCCCGCCGATGAAGCCAAGAAGAAAGACGGCGAATTCAAGAAAGCCGTTTCTGGCGCCTTGAAAGAAGCCGGCTACCCCGCCAAGGCCAAACCCATCACCTTCATGAGCGGACAGTGGTGGACCATCGTGGGCATTTTGGCCATCTTGGTGATCTACGTGACCATGGTCTACGGCCCGATTGCCGCCATGCTGGTGGAGATGTTCCCCACCCGCATTCGCTACACCTCGATGAGCCTGCCGTACCACATCGGCAACGGCTGGTTTGGCGGCTTGCTGCCAACCACCGCCTTCGCCATCGTGGCGCAGACCGGCAACATGTACAACGGCCTGTGGTATCCCGTGATCATTGCGGCGGCCACCTTCGTGATTGGCATGATCTTCGTCAAGGAAACCAAAGACGTCGACATTTACGCCAACGACTGATCTGGCTTTGTTAGTCTCTCGGGGCACACCGCTCGCGGTGTGCCCCGTGTCTTTTGTGGATCGGTCTTGTGAAGCGCTTTTGTGAGTTCATTTTTTTAGGGTCCGAATCATGTGGAAAATTTTCTTGGCCTTTGTCGCCTTCGCAGCGCTGGGTTTGTTCATCATGAAAAAAAGCGGTGCCGACATCGACATGGGCGGTGAAAAGCACGGTGCCGACGCCGTGCATTCGACGCCTGAGGCGACGGCTCCAGCGGCTTCCGTTCCCATGCCGGCGTCTGCGCCAGCAGCGGCCAAGTAATCGGAGCGAAAGCTGCACGTGGGTGGGCCAAGTCAACCAGGTCGCAAGGCTGCCTGGACCTCGCTGGTGGTGCTGTTGTTGGTCTACGCCTGGTTCTGGGTGGTCAGTGCGCACCGCATTCACGATGCGCCGTTTGAAGGTTTTGCGCACACCTTTGTGACCGGCTGCGGCGACTTTGAGCATTTCTACCGCGGTGCCAAGGCCATGCGCGAAGGCGCCGACCCCTACGCTTCCGGCGTGCGCGGCTACATCTATCCGCCACTGATCGCGTTCTTGTTCATGCCGCTGACTTTCGTCTCGGTTCAAGCGGCTGCGGTCGTGATGCTGGCGCTGAACATGGCACTGGCTTTGTTGTGCACAGTCTTGGCTTGCAAAGAAGCCTTGCTCCGCTTTGATCTCGACCAGTCCTTCGGCGCCCTGCTGACGGTGGTGGCGCTGACCACCGTGCTGGCCGCTCCGCGCCTGCGCAGCGAGCTGCAAATGTGGCAGACCAACTTGCTCATGCTGGCTGCCGTGTTGCTGGCATTGCGCTGGCTGGACCGCCGCCCCCAATGGGCTGGCTTGATGTTGGGCCTGGCGGTGAACATCAAGTACCTGCCGCTGATTTACCTGCCTTATTTGCTGCTGCGTCGCCGTTACACCGCTGCCGCTTGGTTTGTGCTTGGCATCGTCGCCTTCGCTTTGTTGCCCGCTGTGCACACGGGATGGTCGGCCAACGGGCAGCACTGGGCCACGGCGGCGTCGGGCATTGCTCAGTTGTTTGGTGTGAAGCTGCAAGCAACTGCGTCGGTCAACGCAGCCCATATAGACGCCCTCACCGTGGGCCACAGCATGTCCATCAGCAGCGGCATGGGTCGCATGGTCGCGGCCAACGCGCCTGCGGCCTTGAAGTGGTGGCTGACCGCTGCCGTCGCGGCGGCCGCCCTTGGTACTTTGGCGGCGGTGTACCGCCGATTTGGCTTGCCGCTTTTTGTGTGGCCGCGCGCGCCAGCGCAGAAAGCGGCCCCTTACCGAGGCATGGTGGCCTTGGAGTGGGCTGCGTTGATGGCCGTGGCGTTGGCGTTCAGCCCACAAACCAACCCGCGACACTTGGTGCTGTTGCTGATGGTGTTTGCGCTGCTGGCGACGCTTCTTTGCACGCCTTACAACGGGGCGGCTTCCAGAACCATGAATGCGTCGCGATGGTTCGCGCTGGCCGGCTTGGTGGTCATGATGGCGGGTTTGTCATTGCCGCCAGGCACGCCGGAGTTCGCCGTGCAGCTGGCGTGGTGGCGCAAAGTGGGCGGGCCGGGCTTGAGCTTGGTGGTGATGTTGCCGCTGCTGTTTGCGGCGGGCTTCACGAGACTGAAGGAACGCTAAGGGCTGAGAACAGCGCCTTGTGTTCGTCTCGCAGCAGGTTTTTCAGCACCTTGCCCATGGCGTTGCGTGGCAACTCGGCCACCACAAAAACACGCTTAGGCACTTTGAAATTGGCGATGCGTGCTTTCAGTGTGATCACCATGGCGTCCGTATCAGGCGATGCCCCTGAACGGGCCACCACCAGCGCCAACACCGCCTCGCCGAAGTCGGCATGCGGCACGCCTATCACTGCGCTTTCCGCCACGCCCGGCATGTCGTTCAAGTAGCCTTCAATCTCGGCCGGATAGACGTTGTAGCCGCCGGTGATGACGAGGTCTTTGCTGCGCCCGACGATGGTGACCACACCGCTTGCGTCGACCTTGCCCACATCGCCCGTCTTGAACCAATGCGCACCCGAGGCATCGGTGCTGAACTCTTCTTTGGTTTTTTCAGGCATGCGCCAGTAGCCACTGAACACGTTGGGCCCGCGCACTTCAATGCCGCCAACATCATCGACCGCGCATTCAGCGGCGCGGTCGTTCATCACGCGCAAAACCACGCCAGGCAAAGGAAAGCCTACAGTTCCTGCACGCCGCTTGCCGTCGGTTGGTGAATAAGGATTGGACGTGAGCATCACCGTCTCGCTCATGCCGTAGCGCTCCAAAATCGCATGGCCGGTGCGCTCACTCCAACTGTTGAAGGTCTCGGCCAACAATGGCGCGGAACCGGCCACGAACAAGCGCACGCCAGCACTGGCTTGACGCGTCAAGGTGGGCTCGCTCAACATGCGCACATACAAGGTGGGCACGCCCATGAACACCGTCGCATCGGGCAAACGCGCCACCACCGCCTTGGCGTTGAATTGGCTGAACCAAATCATCTTGCTGCCGTTCAACAGCGCGCCGTGCGACGCGACGAACAGGCCGTGAACGTGAAAGATGGGCAGCGCGTGAATCAGCACGTCGCCGCGCTGCCAGCCCCAGTAGCTTTGCAGCGTGCGTGCGTTGCTTAGCAAATTACCGTGGCTCAGCATCGCGCCTTTGCTGCGACCCGTGGTGCCGCTGGTGTACAAAATCGCGGCCAGGTCGTCGGCGTTTTTAACGGCAACCTGGTGCTGATCGCTGTGATGCACAGCGCGTTGCAACAGGCTGCCGGTGCGGTCGTCATTCAAAGTGAAAACATGCGCCGTGCCAGCCTTGAAAGCCAGCTTGCTGAACCACCCAAAGTTGCGGCCCGAACACACCACCACCGCAGGTTCGGCATTGGCAATAAAGTACT
>JANPNT010000596.1:0-1650 GCA_031427655.1 Burkholderiales bacterium | reverse complement strand
AACACAGCCTCCTCAACGAAAGCGGCCAGAGCGTTGCATGTGGAGCCCCTGCAACGCTCTGGTGCTCAATGCCGATGATCCGAGATTCTCCATTAGGAAGAATTGAGCATCGAGTCGGGTAGCCGAGGCGCCTTGAGTGCGTCACTCCACAGACCTGCAAACCACGCGCGCCGTTGCCGGGGCAGGGCCAGCGTGTAGGCATTGGCGTGCCGGTCGCCGGGCGCGCCACACCACGCGGGGGTGGCAAACACTTGGTGGCGAAGGGTTGCCATCGTTGACTGCACCGCACTGCGCATCACACTCTGACGAAACAAGCTCATCAGGTTGTAGGCCAGCATCGTTGCCGTCAGCGCGGCCTCAGTGGCCCAGAAGTCTCGCAGGTTAAAGCTCTCCAGACCAAAGTCCGCTTTCAACTCCTTGATCCGGTTCTCGCAGTCCGCACGCCCCCGGTAGCTGCGCCACACCTCAACGGCGGGCAGTTTCAGGCTCGTGCACACCACCCCGTAGCGCCATTGCCGCATGTCTGGGTCGTCCTTGAATAGGGAGAGCGTCTTGCCCGGTGCTGAGGCGCGAAGCTTCGGGCTCTGGCGCACCGCCACCATGCGCCGGGGACGCGCCCAGCTTGCCGCCTGATAGTCAAACTCACAGAGCTCCAGCCCCGGCTCCAGCGCCCACCAGCGGCACCTCTCGCTCATCAGTTGCGCCTGTAGGGGTTGCGTCAACTTCGCGGCCACCACGTAATCAATGCCGTCGGCCTCAAAGGCTCTGAGTATCTCGTCTGCAAAGAAGCCCGAGTCCGCACGCAACAAGCCGATCACCGTGTCGCCCAAGTTCTGCTTTGTGGATTCAAGAAACGACAGCATGTTGGTGGCGCTGGCACAGTCCCCCGGTCGAAGCCAGAAGTTGGCAATCATGCGGCAATCGGCGACAAAGGCGATCAGCGGATGGTGGGATGCGCGTCCGTGGCGCTTTGGGTTGTAGCCGACACGGGCACCTTCCTGCGTCTTACCCCAGCGGGTGATGACGCTCGAGTCCACGTCAAGCGTGATGCGCTTGACCGCGAGCTCGGAGAAGAACCAGCCGTACATCTGCGCGGACACCCGACTGCTGGTGGCCAAATCAAAGCGCTGGAACAGCCGCACCACAGCGCGGTGGCCCGCAGACTTTGTCCAGCCAAACAGGGACGCCAGCGCCCGATCATGGCGGTTGATCTCAATCTGTGAGAAACGATTGGCACCACACCAGAGACTCACCAGAAACTGCTCCACCAACACCACCGGGTCGAAGCCCCGATTGGAGCCGGGTTGCGGCAGCGACCATAGGGCGGCGGCCTGTCGAAAGCCGATGGCCGTCAGCATGCGCTGCATCAAGGCCAAGCCGCCCCACGCGGTGACCGCTTTGCCGCTGAAATGAAGCGTGGCATCGCTGGCGGTGCTGCTCATGCTGCGTTCACTCCAAGAAAAGCAAGAAACTTATTATCTTTCAATGCCTTGCGCTAATGACGGTCATTAGAAATAGGTTAACGACCTGCGATAAGCCTGCGACAAAAAGCCTAATGGAGAATCTCGGTTTAAATTGGGCTAAGAGCATATTTTCGCCAAAACTCGACTTTTGATGAAAAGGCGGAATCCTAAACGAAGTGCACTAATT
>JANPNT010000595.1:0-22992 GCA_031427655.1 Burkholderiales bacterium | reverse complement strand
TCAACCGCGAGCTGCACAAACGCCCGACCAGCACCGGCGTGCGCTTCCGTCTGCTGTGGCAGCCGCTGGCCGAGGCCGACGGTGCGCCGGTCGGGCTGGAGACGGCGCGCAAACGCCTGCTGCACACCAGCGCCGACCTGTACGCCATCACCTGCGGCGAGCCCATGGGCTACCCGGGAGGCACCAACATGCTGAAGGTTTGCAGAGTCGGATGACTGCCTCGCATGCGTGACGAAGCTGCGGCCACCTTGACCCTGTCTGACATTGAGGCGGCAGCGCTGCGTTTGCAAGGCCAATTGCAAGACACGCCGTGTTTGCAATCGAAAACCTTGTCGTCTATTGCGGGCTGCGATGTGTTCCTCAAGTTCGAGAACTTGCAGTTCACCGCGTCATTCAAAGAGCGCGGTGCGCTGAACAAAATTTCTCAGTTGACTTCTGAGCAATGCGCGCGCGGCGTGTTGGCGGTGTCGGCCGGCAACCATGCGCAGGGCGTGGCCTATCACGCGCAGCGCTTGGGGATACCCGCCACCATCGTGATGCCGCGTTTTGCATCTACCGTGAAGGTCGAAAGTACGCGGCGCTTTGGTGCCAAAGTGGTTTTGCAAGGCGACACCTTCGACGATGCGCGTGCTCACGGCTTGCAAATGGCGCAGGAGCTGGGTCTGACCGTGATCCATCCGTTTGACGACCTCGCGGTGGCCGCAGGGCAGGGCACGGTGGCGTTGGAAATGTTGCGCCAACAACCCAGCATCGACACTTTGTTGATTGCGGTGGGCGGTGGCGGTTTGATCAGCGGCATGGCCACCGCCGCGAAGGCGCTCAAGCCTGGCATTGAAGTGATTGGCGTGCAGGCCGAGCGCTTCCCTGCGGCTTGGAATGCAGTGCACGGCGAGCAGCGTGAGATCGGCAGCGTGACCATTGCAGACGGCATTGGTGTGAAGAGCCCCGGTGAGCTGACGCTGCCCATCATTCGGCGCTTGGTCAACGACATGCTGTTGGTGGGCGAAGACGAAATTGAGCAGGCGATATTGATGCTGCTGGAGATTGAAAAAACCGTCGTCGAAGGCGCGGGCGCGGTCGGCCTGGCCGCGCTGATGCAACACAGCGTGAAACACAGCGCACGCTTCAAAGGCCGCAAGGTGGGTTTGGTTTTGTGCGGCGGCAACATCGAGCCTTTGATGCTGGCCGAAATCATCGAGCGCGGCATGGTCAAGTCGGGCCGTTTGGCGCGCCTGCGCTTTGATGTGCGCGACGTGCCCGGTGCGTTGGCCAACGTCGCCACGCTGCTCGGCCAACTGGGTGCCAACATCGACGAGGTGCAGCACCAGCGGGCCTTCAGCACCTTGTCGGTGGAGCGGGTGCAAATGGACGTGGTCGTCCACACCCGCGGTGCGGCGCACATTGAAGAAATACTGTCCGCGATGCGCGTGCAGGATTACCGCGTCGAACGCGTCGGCTGAGAAATCTGACCGCTGCGCGAACACGGCCGCAAAGCGTGGCCTCGGTAAACTCGCCGAATTACCAAGCGGTTACAGACTTTTCAACCCAAGGACCTCACCATGCCACTCGTTTCCATGCGCCAGTTGTTGGACCACGCCGCCGAACACCAATACGGCATTCCGGCTTTCAACGTCAACAACCTTGAGCAGGTTCAGGCGGTGATGTCGGCCGCTGACGAAATCGGCGCACCAGTGATATTGCAAGCCAGCGCGGGTGCGCGCAAATACGCGGGTGAGGCCTTCATCAAACACCTGATTCAAGCGGCAGTTGAAACCTGGCCGCACATTCCACTGGTCATGCACCAAGATCACGGCCAAAGCCCTGACGTGTGCCAAGGCGCGATCAATCTGGGCTTCAGCTCGGTGATGATGGACGGCTCGCTGCAAGCCGACGGCAAAACCATTGCCAGCTTCGACTACAACGTCGACGTCACCCGCAAGGTGGTGGACATGGCGCACCGCTTGGGCGTGACAGTGGAAGGTGAGCTGGGTTGCTTGGGTTCCCTGGAAACCATGAAGGGCGACAAAGAAGACGGTCACGGCACAGAGGCCACGATGACCATGGACCAGCTGCTGACCGACCCCGAAGAAGCCGCTGAGTTCGTTAAACGCACCCACTGCGATGCCTTGGCCATTGCCATCGGCACCAGCCACGGCGCCTACAAATTCACTCGCAAGCCCACCGGCGATATTTTGGCCATCAGCCGCATCAAAGAAATTCACAAGCGCATTCCCAACACGCACCTGGTGATGCATGGCAGTTCCAGCGTGCCGCAAGATCTATTGGCCGTGATCCGCGAATTCGGCGGCGCGATGAAAGAAACCTACGGCGTGCCGGTGAGCGAGATTCAAGAGGCCATCAAATTCGGTGTGCGCAAAATCAACATCGACACCGATGTGCGTTTGGCCATGACTGCCGCCATCCGCCAGTACATGGCACAAAACCCCGACAAGTTCGATCCGCGCGACTACCTGAAACCCGCCCGCGAAGCCGCCAAGAAAATCTGCAAACAGCGCTACCAAGAGTACAACTGCGAAGGCCAAGCCGCCAAGATCAAGCCGCTCACACTGGTGCAAGTGGCGCAGCGTTACGCAGCCGGTGAACTTGCGCCCACCGTCATTTGATCCCTCGCTCATGACCTCTACTTCGCCGCTGATGGAAAGCCAACTCACCTCCTTGCCGCTGCTGGCGCGAGGCAAGGTGCGCGACAACTACGCGGTAGGAACCGACCGTTTGTTAATGGTCGCCAGCGACCGCCTCAGCGCCTTTGATGTGGTGCTGGGTGAACCCATACCGGGCAAGGGCGAATTGCTCACTCAGATGGCCTTGTTTTGGTTTGCCAAGCTCGGCCACATCGTGCCCAACCACCTGACGGGTGACGATCCTGAGAGCGTGGTGACAGCCGCCGAGCGCGAGCAAGTTCATGGCCGCTCGATGTTGGTCAAGCGCTTGAAGCCGCTGCCAGTGGAAGCCGTGGTGCGTGGCTATTTGGCGGGCAGTGGTTGGAAGGAATACCAAGAAAACCAAGCCGTTTGCGGCGTGGCCTTGCCGCCCGGTTTGAAAAATGCGAGTCGCCTGGCGGAACCCATATTCACGCCTGCCACCAAGGCCGAAATGGGCGACCACGACCAGAACATCAGCTTCGCGCAAATGAGCCACATCATCGGCGCGGCGCTGGCTCAACAGGTGCGCGGTGTGTCGCTTCAGCTTTATCAAGAAGCCGCAGCGTTTGCGCTGACCAAGGGCATCGTCATTGCCGACACCAAATTCGAATTTGGTTTGGACGCTAACGGCACGCTCACTTTGATGGACGAAGTGTTGACGCCGGACTCGTCGCGCTTCTGGCCGCTGGAAGGCTTGGTGGACGGTGCCAACCCCGCCAGTTACGACAAACAGTTTGTGCGCGATTGGCTGGAGCAAGTTCGCATAAATGGTCAAGCCTGGAACAAGCAAGCGCCTGCGCCCGCTTTGCCTGCAGAAGTGGCGCTGAAAACCGCCGCTAAATACCGCGAAGCTTTGCAGCGTTTGACGGCATGAGTCAGGTCGTTCCGTCCCTCAAACCACCGCGTTTGGTGGAGCGCCTCGACGCCCTCATCGCGCGCGACCCCCATTCGTTTGAGGCCGACTGCGCCCGCGCCGAACGCGCCTGCTACTTGGCGCGCCAAGGCCAGTACGACCAGGCGGCTGTTGAACTGGATGCACTGCGCAAGCGCTACGAGGCCCGTCCGCATCCGGCCATCAGCACGTGGCTCAGTTTGGCCGACGGCTTGATGAGCCACTTCACCGACGTGGGCGTGGCCGCGCGCGACAAGATGCGCCGCGCGCACGCGCTGAGTTCGGCCGGTCGCCTGATGCCCTTGCACGCGTTGAGCTCAGCGTGGTTGGCGCACATGGACTACACCCGCATGGACTTCGATTTCATGGTGCGTCACTTGGGCCAAGCGCTGCATTTGGCGCAAGCCGATCACCATGCAGCGCGCTCGCGTGCCAATTTGGTGGCGGCGCAGGCGCTGCACTTGGCGGGTCGGCTCGACTTGGCCATGCCTTGGTATCAGCGCGCCAGAACGCATGCCAACGCCGAAGGTGATGACGCCACCATCAGCGCCATCATGTTCAACATGGCGTCGATTCGCGCCACCAATTTGCGTCAGGTCGCGCTCACTGGCGAAGGGAATGCCATGGAGGGCATTTACGCGCTGATGAGCGCCGATGCCACCGAGAACTTCGACGCCCGCACTGGCAGCGTCAGCGCCATGCCTTTGTTGCCCTTGCTGCGCGCTCAAATCTTGGCCTTACAGGGCGACGCGACGCAGGCCTTGGCCGTTTACGAGGCTCACCTTGATGCGGCACCGGGCATGACGCGCATGCACTGCGCTAATTTGGCCGACCGGGCATGGTGCCGCAGTCAGCTGGGTCAACTTGAAGCTGCGAGGGCCGACGCCCTGGCCGCAGAAGCCAGCCTGGGCAGCGACACCCAGCTGGACGACCGCGCCGCTACCCACAGCCGCTGTGCACAAGTGTTTACTGCGCTCGGCGACAGCACACAAGCAGCACGTCACAGCGGCTTGGCTGCACCCTTGTGGAATGACTACCGCGCCGTGCAAAAGCGCGTGATTGAGGCCGTCAGCCGGTTAGGGCCTGGCGGGCCACTTTGAGGCTTGGGGACATGGTCTCACCGCAGAGGGCCGCAGAGTAAGTTAAGTAGCGACGGGCCGCTCCGTCGCTGCGCCGTTTTTTTCCTCAGCCCTTCCTCAGCGGTTACCTCCGCGCACGCTGCATCTTTGCGGTGAAGTCTTGAATGCTCAAAACAACGCCATGCTCAGCTTGCGTCGGTAGGCATCGACCACCGGATCGGCCGGTGCGGTGTTGATTTTGCCGGCCAGTTCCAGCGTGCCTTTGGGCGCGGTGGCTTCAGGTTTGGTGGGCTTTGGCGCAGGCTTGGTCATCAATTCCAAAATGGCCACATAGGTTTTACGGGCCAACTGCGCATTCCATTCTTTGTCGCGCATCACGATTTCCAGCAGCTCATCCATGGCTTGTGTCAGGCGCTGGGCGGCAAAGTGGCCTTGGGCCAATTTGAAACGCGCGTCGAAATCGCGTTTGTTGGTGGCAAGCGCGGCGGTCAATGCTTCAGCATTCACAGGCATCGCTTCCAAGGCCGCCAACCAATGGCCACACGCCGTCAAGCGCGCATCGGGCACCACTTTGTTGGCAACCGGGTCGAACGCGCGGCGCGCCTCGGCCACCATTCCTTGCAGCAACAAAGCGCGCAAATAATCGTTGCGCGCCGTGTCGTTGGCCGGGTTGATGGTCACGGCCTCTTGCAGTTTTTCTAGCGCGCTGGCCGGGTCGCCCTCGGCCATCAGTTCGGCGGCTTCTTGAACGTCGTCTTCGGCTTGGGCTTCTTCGGCGCTGGCCACGTGCTTGTCCAAGAAGGTGCGAATTTGATCTTCGGGCAACGCGCCCACGAAGCCGTCGACTGGTTGGCCGTCTTTGAACAGCACGCAAAACGGGATACTTCGTACGCCGAACATTTCAGACAGCTGGCCTGAAATTTCACCTTGCTCGTCGGCATTGAGTTTGGCGAGCTTGAAGCGCCCGGCGTAGGCGGTTTCCAACTTCTCCAGCACCGGGCCCAGCGCTTTGCACGGGCCGCACCATGGTGCCCAAATGTCCAGCAATACCGGCTGAATCATCGACGCTTGGATCAGGTCGGTTTCAAAATTTTGCAGTGAGATGTCTGTGGTCATTGCTGTGGTCATTGCTGTGGTCTTTTCAGATGCGCTGGGAAGCCCTGAAAGGTGGCACCGTGCCACCTACAATTCAAGGCTTCCCCCAAGTTCCCGGAGCGATGCGCATGAGCACCACGCCCGTGGTTGGTGTGGTGATGGGCTCCAGCAGCGACTGGGACACATTGCGCGCTGCCACCGAGATTCTCGCTGAGTTCGACGTGCCATTTGAAGCCCGCGTGGTGTCGGCCCACCGCATGCCCGACGACATGTTTCGCTATGCCGAAGCGGCAGCCGACCGTGGCCTGAAGGCCATCATTGCAGGAGCAGGCGGAGCCGCCCATTTGCCCGGCATGTTGGCCGCCAAAACCACGGTCCCTGTGCTCGGTGTGCCGGTGGCCAGCAAGCATTTGCAGGGCGTTGATTCGCTGCATTCCATTGTTCAAATGCCCAAAGGCATCCCGGTGGCGACGTTTGCGATCGGTACGGCGGGTGCGGCCAATGCGGCACTGTTTGCAGTGGCCATGTTGGCGCTTGATCGGCCCGCGCTGCGCGCGCAGCTCGACGCTTACCGAGCCCGACAAACCGAGGTGGCTCGGGCCATGTCGGCTGATTTGAAATGACGGTTTTAATCGCGCCTGGACTCACGCTGGGCGTGATGGGAGGCGGCCAATTGGCCCGCATGTTCGTGCACGCGGCCCAGCAAATGGGCTACGCCACTGCGGTGCTGGACGCCGATGAAAACAGTCCGGCGGGTTGTGTGTCGCACCACCACATCCAAAGCGGCTACCTGGACCCCGTGGGCCTGACGGCGCTGGCGGCGGTGTGCGCGGCGATCACCACGGAATTTGAAAACGTGCCTGCCGCAGCGCTGAAAGACTTGGCCGCTTCGTGCCCCGTCGCGCCCAGCGCTGAAGCGGTGGCGGTGTGCCAAGACCGCGCGGCCGAGAAGGCGCATTTCGTGCGCTGCGGTGTGCCGTGCGCACCGCACGCTTTGATCGCTGAGGCGAGTCAACTCGCCAGCGTGCCTGACCACTTGCTGCCCGGCATTTTGAAGACCACACGCCTGGGTTACGACGGCAAAGGTCAAGCGCGGGTGAGCAACCGGCTTGAGTTGAGCGATGCCTGGCATGGCATGCAAGGCGTCGGCTCGGTCACGTCGTGCGTGCTGGAAAAACTGCTGCCGCTGAAGTACGAGGTCAGCGTCATCGCGGCGCGTGGCGGCGATGGTGTGGTGGTGCATTTGCCGGTTCAACAAAACTTGCACCGCGACGGCATCTTGGCGGTCACGCAAGTGCCCGCGCCCGACCTCGCGGCCGATGTGCAAGCGCATGCCGTGGCCTTCGCTGAAAAAATTGCTGCCTCTTTGAACTACGTCGGCGTCTTGTGCGTCGAGTTTTTTGTGCTCCAAGATGGCAGCCTGGTCGCCAATGAAATGGCACCGCGCCCGCACAACTCGGGCCACTACAGCATCGACGCTTGCGATGTGTCGCAGTTCGATTTGCAAGTGCGCACGCTGACCGCTGCGCCTTTGGGGGCACCGCGTCTGCATTCTGCGGCGGTGATGCTGAACTTGCTCGGAGATTTGTGGTTTGCCCGCGGCAGCCAACAAACCGAACCCGCGTGGGCTGAAGTGTTGGCGTTGCCTGGCGCACACCTGCATCTTTACGGCAAAACGCAGGCGCGCATGGGTCGCAAGATGGGTCATTTGACGATCACTGCGGCCAACGCTGCGCAGGCGAAAGCGGTTGCGCTGCGCGCCTGCGCGGTGCTAAGCCTGCCGCCGTTCTGAAGCGCGCCGCACACCTCCTCATGTTGCTCGACGGCTTTGACGCTTTGGTGATCGCACGCGCCGCGCAGGCGCTGGCCGCGGGCCAGTTGGTGGCCTTTCCCACCGAGACCGTTTTCGGTTTGGGCGCGCGGGCTGACGACGTTGCGGCGGTGGCCAAAATCTTCGCCGCCAAAGGCCGCCCCGCCGACCACCCGCTGATCGTGCATGTGGTGGACGCTGCGGCAGCGCGTCATTTCGCAGCCTCCATTTCGCCTTTGGCGGCTCGCCTGATGGCGGGTTTTTGGCCGGGGCCGCTGACGGTCATCGTGCCGCGCGACAACGGCATCGGTGCGGCTGCGGCCGGTGGTCAAAGCACCATTGCTTTGCGTTGCCCATCGCACCCGGTGGCCTTGGCCTTGTTGCGTGCCGCCGCAAGTCTGGGAGTGCAGGGCATCGCCGCGCCCAGCGCGAACCGCTTCGGTCGCGTTAGCCCGACCACGGCGGCGCATGTGCGGGCTGAGTTTGACGATGCCCTCTGGGTGCTCGACGGCGGGCCGTGCAGCGTGGGCATCGAGTCGGCCATCGTCGATTGCTCGCGCGACCACCCGGCGTTGCTGCGACCCGGTGCCTTGACGCAAACGCACATTGAGGCGGTGGCAGGTGAGCCTTTGCGCGCGCGCGACGCTGCCGCGCCGCGCGCTTCAGGCACGTTAGAGGCGCACTACGCGCCGCGTGCTGCTGTGCGTTTGATGACGCTGTCGCAACTTAACGCAACGCTGCGTGCGCGCGCGTCGGACGCACCACCGGTGGCGGTATATTCCCGAGGCGCGGTGCAGGGGCTGCGGCGCAACACAGTGCATCGCCACATGCCCGTTGAAGCCACACCCGCAGCGCAAGAACTGTTTTCCGCATTGCGCGCTTTCGATGACGACGGGGTGCAAGCCATCTGGATTGAAGCGCTGCCGTCGGCCGCCGAATGGGATGGTGTGCGGGATCGCTTGCAGCGCGCCAGTGCATCGTCTTGAACATGGCTTCGAACCCGCGTTCAGCCCTAATTACACAGCCCCTACCGTTTCTGGAGTTTTCATGAGTCTCAAATTAAAAGTGTGGGCACCCTTTGCGCGCCGCTGCTCGCTCAGTTTGGTGGCTGCTGCCAGCTTGGCTTCCTGCGGCGGTGGTTCGCAATTGGTGGCCTTCGCGCCGACGCGCTTTATTGCTTTTGGCGACGAATCCAGTGTCATTGACAGCACGGGCCGCAAGTTCACCGTCAACGCCCTGAAGGCTGACTTGAGCACGCTGGATTGCAGTGTCAACCCCATTTGGACGCAGGCGCTGACCAACTACTACGGCCTGGTTTTCTCGCAGTGCAACCCGGCCGCCGTGGCCACGCCCACCGCCTTCATTCGCGCCACGGCCAACGCCAAGGTGGCCGACGTTGTGGCGCAAATTGATGCGCAAGTGGCGGCCGGTGGTTTCAGCAGCAACGACTTGACCACCGTGCTGGCAGGCAGCAATGACATCTTGGCCCAGTATCAGCAGTACCCGACCGTGCCGTATGAGCAGCTCAAAGCCAATGTAGAAGCGGCCGGTGCGCTGTTGTCGACGCAGGTGAACCGCATCGCGGCTTTGGGTGGCAAGGTCGTCATTTCCACCGTGCCCGACTTGGGTTTGACGCCCTACGCGCTGACTGAAAAAGCGGCCAAAACTATCACCAGCGCCGACGCTGACCGCGCTTTGATTCTGGTTAAGTTGACCAAAAGCTTCAACGACAGATTGATCGTTGGCTTGATCAACAACGGCCGCACCACGGGCTTGATATTTGGCGACGAGTTGATCCAAACCATGGTGAAGTTCCCGGCCACTTACGCCTTGTCCTATGTGACCACTGCGGTGTGTGACATCACCAAGGCACCACTGGTCACAGCCTGCACCACGCAAACTTTGCTGCCGCTGGTGGCCCCCGCCACGGTCACGCCAACCAGTGAGACGCACCTGTGGGCTGACAGCATTCAGCTTGGCCCGGTCGGCCACCGCAACTTGGGCTCACTTGCCACCACCAGGGCGCGCGGCAATCCGTTCTGATCACAAACCCCGGGACATCCAGTGAAAAAAAAGAACGTGCGTTGCTGGGCGATCTCGCTCACCGTGTCAGCCGCGCTGACTGCTTGCGGGGGTTGGTGATGGCGACCAAACGCCCAAGCTCACGTACAGCAATTTGGTGTCGTTTGGCGACAGCTTGAGCGATGTGCGCACCTCCGGCGTCAGCAACATCAACGCGGTGGGTGGCGGTCAGTAGAACGTCAATGGCGTTGTCAACGGGACGGCCGGCAAGAATTGGACAGAACTGGTCGCGGCACAACCTGGTGTGGCTGCGCCGTGCGGGTGATGTGTCGAAATACCAATTCGCCGATGGCGTTCATCCCACACCACGCGGCTACCAGCCGTTGGCGTCCTTTGCGTCTAAAAGCCTGGCTCTGGAAGGCTGGCTGTGATCACGCACCTTCAGCCAACCACTTCTTTAGGGCGTTTCATGACTTCAATCCGCAAGATGCGTGCTGTGTGGGTTGCCGCGATCATGGCCACCACAGGGCATGCCGCGCTGGCCCAATCGGCCGGCACGTGGTTGGTCAAAGGCGGCTTCAACGGCATCGCGCCTGCGGTGAAAAGCGGTGATTTGTCATCACCCAGTTTGCCGGGCAGCCAAATCGATGTGGCCAGCGCCAACTCGCTGATCGCCACCGCCACTTACATGCTCACCAACAATGCATCGGTGGAGTTTGTGGCGGGCTTGCCTTACAAGCACGACATCCAAGGTGCCGGCAGTCTGGCGGGCGTCGGCAAGCTCGGCAGCATCAAGCAGATTGTGCCCACGGTGTTTGCGCAGTACCGCTTCATGGCACCCACGGCCACTGCGCGTCCTTATTTGGGTATCGGGTTGACTTACGCCTATTTCTACGGTGCCGAGGGCTCGGCGGCGTTGACGGCACTCACCAACCCCGGCGGCCCGGCCACGCGTTTGTCTTCCACTTCGGGCTTTGGCCTGTCGCCGCAAGCGGGCGTGAGCATTCAATTGCACGAGCGTTGGTACTTGGACGCGGCGATCGCCAAAACGTTTTTGAAGAACTCGACCACGCTGTCCACCGGCCAAAAAATAGAAACCACTTTGAACCCGATATCGACCAGTGTGTCGATTGCCTATCGGTTCTAAAAAGCGGGTTCTAGAACTCGTTCGGCTCTGCTACTTTTGGTGCTTGATCTTCATCACCAAAATGCACGAAGCCAACACCAAGGTGATGATGTTGGCGATGATGATGGGCCACGCTCCCAGCATCACGCCGTAGGCCAACCACAGCGCAATGCCAAGGGTGAAGGCGCTGTACATGGCCAGTGAAACGCCACTCACATTGCGGGTGCGAAAGATCAACCAAGCCTGTGGCACGAAAGACGCGGTGGTGAGTGTGGCGGCCAGGTAGCCCAGCCACTCTGTGGCGTCCAGGGTCAGGTTGAAGCTCATTGTTCTGCCGTGCTCGGTTCTGCTTTGGGGTCTGCTTTTGGGTCATTGACGACAGCCCATTTCACCAGCGCCTCGATCGCCGGTCGCGCCGCATTCGCGTTCGGGTGATTCACGATGGCCACCACCACATAGCGACGCCCGGTGTGGGCCAGCACCACACCGGCCACACCCATCACGTCGCGCAGCGAACCGGTTTTCAGGTGCGCCCGGCCTGTGGGGGTTTTCGAGCGGCGCAGCGTGCCGTCCACACCCGTCACCGGCAGTGAGCTCAACAGCTCGGGCATGGTCGTGCTGGCCCACGCCACTTGCAGCAAGCGCGCCATCATTTGTGCCGTCACGCGGGCATCGCGTGACAAGCCGGAGCCGTTGTCGATGAGGGCCGTGCGCCCCACGTCGCCCAAGCGGTCGGTGAGCCATTGGCGCGTCAGTTCACGCGCTGCTTCCACCGTGCCCTGGCCGCGCTGCACCAGCGCCAGGCTCAAAAAAAGTTGCTGTGCCATCACGTTGTTGCTGAACTTGTTGATGTCGCGCACCACCTCGGCCAGCGGTGGCGACAGCACTTCAAAGGTGGGCGGCAGGTTCGCGGGCGCAGCACCATCGCGCACCACACCGCCGAGCTTGCCACCCATCTCCAGCCACATGCCGCTCAAGGCGCGCTGGTTGTAGGTTTTGGGGTCGGCATAAGCGACCGCCCATTGTTTTTCACCGCAGGCCGCGCTGAAGCTGCCGTTCAGTTTGAGGCGCGTCGAATCACTGAAGTCGGCCTTCAAGGCGCTGCGCCAATCGTCGCAGGCCGCGTTGGTCAGCGGCAAGCTGGCATCCAATTTCACGTTTTGCAACGGCGGGTCGATGGCCACCAGCGCAATCCCTTTGCTCGGCATCGGCGTGAACGTCAGAACCACCGATTTGTAGTTCAGCAGCAGCGCATCGGCGCTGACGTTGTAGGGCCGCAGACCTTCGCCGTCAAACTCACCGGGGTTTTGCTCGGGCAGAGTGAAAGCGCTGCGGTCGAGCACGATGTCGCCGCGTATGTCGCGCACCCCCAGTTGTTGCACGCGGCGCAGCAGCAGCCACATCCGCTCTAGCACCAGCTTGGGGTCACCGCTGCCTTTGATGTGCAGGTTGCCGTCCAGCACGCCGTTTTGCAGCGTGCCTTGCAGCCACACCGGCGTCGACCAAGTCCATGCTGGGCCGAGCAAATCGAGCGCAGCACTGGTGGTGATGAGCTTGGCCAACGAGGCCGGATTGACCAATTTTTGCGGCTGCCAATTCACGCGCGACGAGGTGCTGCCCACCTCTTGCACCACGGCCACCAGCGCGTCGCGCGGCAGCTTGGCCTGGTCCAGTGCGGCCTCGACTTCAGCGGGCAAAACGCGTGACGCAGCAACGGCTGCAGCACTCAGAAACAGCGTTGCCAAAGCGAAAGAAATTCTTGCAAACAAGGTCATCGCGGCATGATCTCATGGGCTCTGCGGCCCGAAGCGCTGGCCTAAACTCCTGCAATGTTGCCTTTGCTCGCCTTCGACACCGCCACCGATCACATGAGCATTGCCTTGCAAGCCCGTGGTCAAGTGTGGGGGCATGAAGGCGCGGGCGGCGCGCAAGCCTCGGCCACTTTGATTGCGGCGATCTTGGCCTTGCTGGACCAAGCCGAGATGCGTTTGCAAGACCTGGCGGCGATTGCCTTTGGACGCGGCCCCGGTGCCTTCACCGGCCTGCGCACGGCCTGTTCGGTGGCCCAGGGCTTGGCCTTTGGTGCCCGTTTGCCAGTCCTGCCGATAGACAGTCTGTGTGCTGTGGCCGAGGACGCGCGCTTGAATGAAGCGCCTCAAGAAACCTGGGTCGCCATGGACGCGCGCATGGCTGAAATTTATGCGGCTTGCTATGCGTTTGACGGTGCCGATTGGCGCACGGTGGTGGCACCCGTGCTCATGACGCCCGCGGCGCTGAATGCGCAGTGGCGGGCCGCGCCACCGCAAGCCGTGGCGGGTTCGGCGCTGACGGTGTTCGCCGGTCAATTGGAATGTGGAGCGGCGCGATTGTTGCCGTTGGCCTTGCCCCGCGCTCAAGCCATGCTGCCGTTGGCGCAGCGCTTGTGGCAAGCAGGCGGCGCGGTCGACGCGGCCTTGGCTTTGCCTTTGTATGTGCGCGACAAGGTGGCGCAAACCACGCTGGAGCGCGCTCAAATTCGCACCGCTCGCGATGCAGCCACGTTGACCTCATGAGCGCACAACCCCACGTCGTTTGGCCGCCAGACCGACACTTCGCGGCGATGACCGTGAAGCACCTCGATGTGCTCATGCCCATCGAAGCCGCAGCCTATGACTTCCCTTGGAGCCGTGGCAATTTCGTGGACTCCATGGGCTCGGGCTACCCAGCGTTTGTGCTGTACGACGCCAAACACACGGCACTCGGTTATTTCGTTGGCATGGTCGGCGTGGACGAGTGGCATTTGCTCAACATCACGGTGGCACAGGCGCACCAAGGCATCGGTCACGGTCGTTTTTTTGCTCGATCACATTGTCAGCTTGTGCCGCGAGCAAGGGGCAGCGATGTTGTGGCTGGAGGTACGCCGCAGCAACCTGCGGGCGCAGGCTATCTACCGACGCTACGGCTTCACCGAGGTCGGCGTGCGGCGTGGCTATTACCCAGCGGTGCAAGGCCGCGAAGATGCGGTGGTGATGCGCATGGCCGCGGCGGCGGGGCCCAACTGATGGCCTGGTCTGAACGTCAAGCCGCCATGCTGAAAGAAATGGGTCTGCGCGTGGACGTGCGGACGGCTGATTTGGCAGTGTCTGTGCAACTGTCAGCACCAGCACCAGCACCCGCACCCGCACCAGCACCAGGAACGAAAGCGCAAGTGGCAGGGCCGCGTGCCGTTGTGCCGTCGACCGCACCGGCCAAGCTGCCGATGTCCGCGCCTGTTCAGATCGTTCGCAGCAGCCACGTCAGCATCGACGCCATTGCCGCGATGGACTGGCCTGATTTGCGCAGCGAGGTGGCGTCCTGCACCGCCTGCAAGCTTTGTGAAGGTCGCACCCAAACCGTGTTTGGTGTGGGCCATGCCAAGGCGCATTGGATGGTGGTGGGAGAAGCGCCGGGTGAGCAAGAAGACGCGCAGGGCGAGCCTTTTGTGGGCAAGTCAGGCCAGTTGCTGGACAACATGCTGCGCGCTTTGGGCTTGTCGCGTCGCAGCGAGCAGGACAGTGGCCAAGCTGACCCATCCAAATGCGTCTATATCGCCAACAGCGTGAAGTGCCGCCCGCCCGGCAACCGCAACCCTACGCCCGATGAGCTGGCGCAGTGCGAGCCGTTTTTAACACGCCAAGTGGCTTTGCTGCAACCCAAGATCATCCTCGCCATGGGCCGTTTTGCAGTGCAAAGTTTGTTGCGAAGCTCCGATCCCATCGGCAAGCTGCGCGGTCGAGTGCATCACTATCAGGGCGTGCCGCTGATCGTCACCTACCACCCGGCTTACTTATTGCGCAACTTGGAAGAAAAAGCGCGCGCTTGGGATGACCTCTGTCTGGCAGCGCAGACTTATGATGCGCGACCGTCGGCTGCACAGCCGCTGCGGTCACCATGACACCTTCGCCGCCCGCCCCTCCGACCGACGCCACGCGCTGGGACAGCCTGCCCGCGATGGCCATGATGTTGGCCCAAGATGGCAGCGTGTTGCACGCCAACCAGGCGTTCACCGTAAAGTTCAAAAGCGATGAACTGGCACGCGCTTGGCCCGGTGCGCTGACGCCGCTGAGCCGCACCGCGCTGCAAGCCGCGCTGGCCACGCCAGGCAATTTTTCCCTCGACTTGAGCCTCGACGATGGGGCGCTCAGCATGTCCTGTGAGGCGCGTTGGTTGGACTCCGAGCGTGCCCATTCCTGCATGCTGGTTGACATCACGCTGCGCCGTCACGCTGAGCAAGCAACGCGCGATTTAGAAGGGCGTTTGAGCCGTTTCATCGAAGCCAGCACCGAGGGCATCGTGTTTCACAGAGGCGGCTACATCGTCGATGCCAACCCGGCGTTGTGCGCACTCATTGGTTACAGCCTGGAAGAGCTCAAAGGCGTTCACGCGCTGAAGTTCATCGCGCCTGATCAAGCGGCACGCGCTGTCGCCCACAGCAATTCCGGTCCTGAATTCAGCTACCAAAGCGTGGTGATCTCCAAGCTGGGCAAACGCATCCCAGTCGAGTTCATACGCCGCACCATGCTGCGTGACAACGAGCCCGTGCACATCACCATCGTGCGTGACCTGCGCGACCGCCACGCCACCCAAGAGCGCATCCACCACTTAGCGCATCACGACGCGCTGACTGATTTGCCGAATCGCTACGCCTTCATGCAGCACATCAATCAAATGATGGGCGTGCTCAAAGCAGCGCAGTCGCGCGGCATCACACTGAGCGTGGAGGCCGGCGAGCGGCTGGTCACCGCCGACAGCCGGATGGCCTTGCTGTTCATTGACCTGGATCATTTCAAGCGCATCAACGATTCACTGGGCCACATGGTGGGCGACACCATGTTGCGCACTGTGGCCGACCGAATCACCGCGACGCTGCGCAACACCGATGTGGTGGCGCGCTTTGGTGGCGACGAATTCATGGTGTTGATGACGGGCGTGGCCGCCCTCGCCGATGTGCAAGACGTGGCGCAAAAGCTGTTGCAAGCCATTCAAGCCACGGTGGATGTAGACGGCCGACCGCTCAGCGTCACGCCGTCCATCGGCATAGCGCTCTACCCCGGCGACGCCGACACGGCAGATGAGTTAATACGCCACGCCGACACCGCCATGTACTTGGCCAAAGCACGCGGCCGTGCGCACTATCGCTTTTTTGACCCCTCCATGGCGCGGCGCGCTTACGAAGCCTTGGTGTTGGAAGGTGAGCTGGCCTTTGCTTTGGTGCGCGATGAATTTGAGTTGTACTTTCAACCTCAACTCAGTGCCGACTTGCAAAGACTGGTCGGCACCGAAGCCCTGATCCGCTGGAACCACCCAACTCGCGGGTTGCTGCTGCCGGCAGACTTTCTACCCGTGCTCGAACAGCAACGCCTCATGTTGCCGGTGGGGCAATGGGTCATGGCTGACGCGGTCGGACACGCCGGAAAGTGGCATCGCGCGGGCCTGCAAATCGGCACCGTGGCCATCAACTTGTCCACCCTGCAATTTCAATCGGCCGACTTTTTGGGCACGGTTGCAAAAGCGCTGGCCGCCGAAGGCCTGCCCGGCAACGCCATCGAACTTGAGCTCACCGAGCGCATGCTGATGGACGACATTCCCAGCGTCACGGCGCGCTTGCGCGAGATCAGCGCTTTGGGCATTCGCATTTCGGTAGACGACTTCGGCACCGGCTATTCGTCGCTGGGGCACCTCAAAGAATTTGCCATCGACAAGCTCAAGATCGACCGGTCCTTCGTCACCGATTTGCCCGCCAACCGCGACTCGGCCGCCATCTCGCGCGCCATCATTCAAATGGGCCAGAGCTTGGGGTTGACGGTGATGGCAGAAGGTGTTGAAACCGCCGCGCAATGCGAGTTTTTGGCAATGCAGTTGTGCGACGAAGTGCAAGGCACGTGGATCGGATCGCCCATGCCAGCGAGTGAATTTGAAGCTTGGGTCAGGGCGCGTCAGGAGCGCAGCGGGGACTTGTTCGGTTGAGGTGGCCAGGCGTGTAGACCGCTGCGGCCGACTTGCAGCCGAAGTTCCTTCTGCCGCCCACACTCCTAGCCTGCCGAAGTGGAGCTGCTCAACCTCGGTCGGCCCTGCGCGCCCACAGCGCCTGCTGCAACCAAGGGCTCACGCGGTAGCGCTCGCTGCGCGTGGCGCGATGCAACTGGTCGAGCAGGCCCACCACCTGCTCCACACCGACCGCTTGCAACCACTCAAAAGGGCCCGCGGGCCAGTTCACGCCAAGCTTCATGGCGGCGTCTGCGGCAGCTTCAGTGCACACACCTTGGTACACCGCATCTGCCCCTTCATTGATGAGCATGCACACCGTGCGCGCTGCCCACAAACCGGGCGCGTCCGCCATCACTTCGGCCTGCCAACCGCACGCGGCCATGGCGTTCAGGGCCACCGTCTGAGCGCGCGTTGAGGCAGTCGCAGAGAAGGCGACGCCGAGCTGCATGAGCTTGTCGCTGACCAATGGCAGGTCGATCAATACCAACTCGCGGTGGCCGCTTTCCACCGCCACTTGGGTGGCGGTGCGGCCGTCGGTGACACGCAGTTCAACGCCTTCAGTGCGCAAGCCCGTCCAACCGGCCGAAGTGTCGCGCTCGAAGTTCACCCCCCGCGTTTGCAGCCACGTTTGCAGTGAACTGGCCACGGGGCTGTGGCCCACCAACACCAAACCTTCAACGGGGTGATCGGCCGCAGCAGGTCGCTGCAGTTTTGCGGCTGCGGGCACGCCGTCATAAAAACCTTTGCCCACTTTGCGACCCAAACGCCCGCCGTCGATCAGCGCTTGCTGCACCAACGAGGGCTGGTAACGCCTGTCGCCGAAGTTGGCTTCGAACACCGATTTCGTGACCGAGAAATTGATGTCGTGGCCGATCAAATCCATCAGCTCGCAGGGCCCCATGCGAAAACCCGTGCTGCGTGCCAGCGCGTCAATCGCGGCGGGTGTGGCAGCCTGTTCTTGCAGCAGCGCCAGCGCCTCGGCGTAGTAGGGCCGCGCAATGCGGTTGACGATGAAGCCGGGCGTGCTTTTGGCATGCACTGGCGTTTTGCCCCATCGCTTTGACAACTCAAAAACGGCGTGCGCCACGCCCGCATCTGTTTCTGCGCCGGCCACCACCTCCACCAATTTCATCAGTGGTACCGGGTTGAAAAAGTGCATGCCCACCACGCGCTGCGGGTGTTGCAAGCCGTTGGCAATGGCGGTGATGGAAATAGACGAGGTGTTCGACGCCAACACCGCGTGTAGCGACACCACCGTTTCCAATTCGCGCATCAGCGCTTGTTTGGCGGCAAGGTTTTCGACGATGACTTCCACCACCATGGCGGCATCGCTCATCTCACTCAGATTGCTGACGGCTGTGATGCGCGCGAGAGCGCTGGTTCTGTCTTCAGCCGACATGCGCTCTTTGCTGACCAAGCTGTCAAAAACCTTGTCGATCTGCGCGATGGCGGCCTGTGCGGCACCTTCGCGAAGGTCTATCAGCTTCACGTTATGGCCTGCCACGGCGGCCACCTGGGCGATGCCTGCGCCCATCGTGCCAGCCCCGATCACGCCAATGATCTGAGAGGCGGCGTTGCTGTTTTGTAAGAGGTTGTTCAACGAGGTTCCTTTGGAGTTCTCAAGAACTTGAGACACCACAAAAACCCGATCATCCAGAGCTTGTCCTTCGACAAGCTCAGGGTGATCGGAAGTACAAATAGGCCCGACGCGCTGGCTTCCTTCGGCGGGCTCAGCACAGCCGGGAACTACAGGCTCAGCCCTAACGGAACTGGGAGTACTTCGAAATTAATAAGTCTCAACGTGAAAGCGGCCCTCATTCACCATGCGCAAGTGAGTGCTCGGCCAATCCAGTCCCGCCAGTTTGCAGGCTTCATTTAACGCGTCGAGCACGCCATTTTCCATGCCTTTCAAACCGCAAATATAAACGTGCGTATCGCCGCGCAGCAGCTCCACCACATCTCGCCCACGTTCGCGCATACGGTCTTGCACATAGCTGCGCGGCTGGCCGTTCACGCGCGAAAACGCGAAGGTCGTGTCCATCAAATCGGCGGGCAGTTTGTTCAGCGGGCCGAAGTAAGGCAGCTCCTCGGGCTTGCGCGCGCCGAAGAAGAGCATCAGTTTTCCGCCCGCAGGTTTGCCGCTTACTTTGAGGCGACGGCGGTGCTCGGTCATGGCGCGCATGGGTGCCGAGCCGGTGCCGGTGCAGATCATCAGCAGGTTGGAGTCGGCGTGGTTGGGCATCAAAAATCGGTCGCCGAAGGGGCCGGTGAGTTGCACCACGTCGCCCTTTTTCAGGTCGCACAAATAGTTGGACGCTACGCCCACGGTAGCCTTTCCGTCGTGGTCGGTGGTCACGCGCTTCACGGTGAGCGACAGGTTGTTGTAGCCCTCGCGCTCGCCTGTGCGCGGGCTGGCCACCGAGTACATGCGCAGATAGTGCGGCTTGCCGTGGGCGTCCAGGCCCGGCGGGATGATGCCCACCGATTGGCCTTCGAGGAGCGGCATGAAGTGCGCGGCGCAGTCGAGCACGATGTGGTGCACCGCGCTTTCGGCGTCGTCGGCAGTGAGACGGAAATTGCCCGCCACGCTGGCGCTGAGCGGCTTCTTCACGCTGTACAAATTCAGGTACGGGTGGGCAGCCGACCAAGGCGCGTTGGTGGAGGTGGGGGACACGGCTGCGTTGATTTGCAGCTCTTCGGTGGGCGTTGTTTTTGGGGTTGTTTCTGCTTCTGCTATAGCTGCTTGCAGCGCGGGCAACTCGTCCCAGCTGAGTTGGTCGGCCAGCGAGTAGGCCGCCGTTTGCGGCATCGGGTGCCAGTGGTCGATGCTGCCGGTGGGGCAGGGCGAGACGCAGGCGTTGCAGTGGTTGCAGATGTCGGCATTGACGACGTAATTGCGGCTGTCGTGGGTGATGGCGTCCACTGGACAGGTTTCTTCGCAGGTGTTGCAGCGGATGCAGACCTCGGGGTCGATGAGGTGTTGTTGGATGTATTTGGTTTCTGTGGCTGCGTTCATACTTTCGCCTGTTTCTGGTTTGCTATTGGTCTTTGCACCGCGCCGGATCTTTTGTAGTTTCGGCCCCGGCAGGCGAGTAACTTTCCTCTATCGCGCCAGAAGCGAAGTCGCCAAAGAAGAGGCGTTCAATACACAGTTGACCCGCTCACGCGGACACAGGTCATGAGCCGGTACGCGACCTGTGGGGTCAAACCTTCTTGGCGGTCAACGCTGACCAAAACGCAGGCTCCAAAACTTGAAGCGTGCCCCGGTCATCTACCTCCCCCAAGCAGGGGGAAGGCTGGGATGGGGTTGACCGCCATCGATCAACAAAGCGTTTTAAAGGCTGATCTGTATTGCCCCCTCTCCTTGACGGAGACGGTTGGGGAGAGGTGAAGACGCGGTGCAGAAACCGAGCGTATTCGGCGCTCTCACCTCCCCAACCCTCCTCCGCCAAGGAGGAGGGAGCAGGCCCATCAATCAGTTGAACCGCACATACTCAAAATCAGCAGCCTGCTTGTTGATGCCAATCGGTGGCGGCGCAATCCAGTTCGCGTACTTGCCTGTCTCCATCACACGGCCCATCAGCGATGCCACGTACGCGCGGTCGCCCTCAGAAGCCAGCCATTGGTCCACGTTCATCGCCCACTCGGCTTCGCTCAGCACCTGGCCTGCGGGGCTGACGCGCACGTTGGCGAAGGTGCCGATGTGGCGGTTGAAGGCTTTGTGCGGCACGCTGAGTTTGAAGTTGATGCCGGCCTTGTCGATCACGCGCTGCCAGCGGCCCACACCAGCGCCTGAGTCGCGGATGTAGTCGTCGCGCAGCACTTCGTTCAGTGCGTTGAGCATGGGCACTTCTTTTTCCACCAAGGCACCGTCTTTGGCTTCCAAAATTTTATAGCTGCCACCTTTGAGGATGTGGTCGTCGTCGCGCTTGCTCTCTTCGTAACGACCCTTCAAACCCGAGCTGTAGAAGATCGCGGCGTTGCTGCTCTGGTCGGCACCAAACAGGTCAATCGTCACGCTGTAGTGGAAGTTCAAATAGCGCTGCAAGGTGGGCAGGTCAATCACGCCGTGCCTGCGCAATTCGGCGGGGTCTTCGATGCCTGTGGCCTTCATTACTTCGCAGGTGCGGGCAATCACGCGCGACACGCCGCTTTCGCCCACAAACATGTGGTGCGCTTCTTCGGTGAGCATGAAGCGCGTGGTGCGGCTCAGCGGATCAAACGCGCTTTCGGCCAGCGCTGCGAGTTGGAACTTGCCGTCGCGGTCGGTGAAGTAGGTGAACATGTAGAAGGCCAACCAGTCGGGCGTTTCTTCATTGAAGGCACCCAAAATGCGCGGATTGTCGGCGTCGCCCGAGCGGCGCTCGAGCAGCGCTTCGGCTTCTTCGCGACCGTCGCGGCCGAAATGTTTTTGCAGCAAATACACCATGGCCCACAGGTGGCGGCCTTCTTCCACGTTGATCTGAAACAGGTTGCGCAAGTCGTACTGGCTGGGCGCGGTGGTGCCCAAGTGGCGCTGCTGTTCAACCGACGCGGGTTCGGTGTCGCCCTGCGTGACGATGATGCGGCGCAGGTTGGCGCGGTGCTCGCCGGGCACTTCTTGCCACACGTCGCGGCCCTTCTCGTCGCCGAAGCCGACCTTGCGCTGCTCTTGGGCTTGCGCCAGGAAGATGCCCCAGCGGTAGTCCGGCATTTTCACGTGACCGAAGTTGGCCCAGCCGTCGGGTTCGGTGCTGGTGGCGGTGCGCAAATACACGTCGTGCTGACCCGAGCCGTTGGGGCCCATGTCGTTCCACCACTCCAGGTAGTTGGGCTGCCAATGTTCCAGCGCGCGTTGCAGCGTGCGGTCCTCAGACAGGTTGACGTTGTTGGGGATCTTGTCTGTGTAGTTGATGTCGGCCATGAGGTACTTCCGTTGGGTTGCTTGATTTGAGATTGCTGGGAGATTCTTGACGGGCGATCAGGTTGAATCGGTTTGTGTTGAGAGCTTTCACTCCCACCCCGAGCCCTGCCTCTGGCAGGGGTCAGGAGTGAGCGGTCAGACTCGGTTCCAATCGAATTGCGCTTTGCTGCCGGTCCCGTACACCTTCAATGCGCCGCCTTCGCCCACCGCGTTCGGGCGTATGAAAATCCAGTTTTGCCAGGCGGTGAGGCGGCCAAAAATTCGGGTCTCCATGGTCTCGGCACCGGCGAAGCGGAGGCTGGCCTCCATGCCGGTCAATGCGTCGGGCGACATGCTGGCGCGTTCTTCCAAAGCGATGCGAATCTCATCGGCCCAGTCGATATCGTCAGGTGCAGCGGTCACCAAGCCCAAGGCCAGCGCTTGATCGGCGTCCAGGGTTTGGCCGATGCTGGCTTGCACCGCACCCATCTCGGCAACGTTGCCGTAAAAACGGCGCTGCAAACGCGTCTCGTGGCTCACCATCGGGAACACGCCGAAATTCATGGCAGACGCTGCGATGCGCGGTGCCGCAGCAGGCTCGTCGGGCAGCGCCAGCATGTAGCTGCGGTCGGCGGCCAGAGCGATTTCCAAAAACGTGCCCGCGAAGCAAGAGTCGCGGTCGATCAGGGCAAACATCGAGCGCGACGACACGTCCAAGCGCGCCAAGGTGCGGCGCAGCAGGCCGGTGGTTTCACGCACCAGCCAGTGGTCCTTGTGCGCAGCCAAGGTCGCGTCCATGGCCATCACCGCTTCGACATTCCCACTGGTTTTCAGTATCCAAGTACCAATGTCGGTTTCGTTGCTGCGCAGGTGCAGGATGGCGTCATCCAGCTCGCGCGCCATTTGCAACGGATACCAATTCGAGCCTGCGGCTTCGATGCTGGCCACATCGCTCGGTTGCGTGCCCGGCTGTGCACCATTCGGTGCTTTCACCGTCAGCGTGGCGTTGCGCGCAGCGCGGTCGATCACGATGCTGACGTTGCCGTAAGTCACCGTATCGGCCGATATGGTTTTGTTCAGCGGCGTCAGCGCCACGCCTTTGCCGTTGGCAGGCCGGTCGCTCAAAGCCGCCAATTCGAGCGCGCGTTCTTGCACGCGCGCCGCAAACGCCTGCGTCTTGACCGCCTCGTCCACCAAGCGCCAATCGACGGCCTTTTTGCCGCGTATGCCTTCGCTGGTGGTGCAAAAAATGTCGGCGTGGTCGTGGCGCACTTTGCGTTTGTCGGTCAGGCGCGTCAGGCCGCCGGTGCCGGGCAACACGCCGAGCAAAGGCACTTCGGGCAAGCTGACGGCGGACGAGCGGTCGTCCACCAGAATGATCTCGTCGCAGGCTGCGGCCAACTCATAGCCGCCACCG